>NZ_CANMAB010000024.1:0-42891 GCF_947495635.1 uncultured Virgibacillus sp.
CTTCCCAATGTTGATGTTTATCAAAAAAGATTCGTTTCAAGATGTTTTTTTCCATATACTTAAAATACCACAGTAAGTAACACTCTGGTATAGCCAAATTTTTATACTTTCTTATCTTTAAAAAAAGGGAAGCCAGGTCATTAAAATATCCTTTACAAAGGGTACACATCTGCTTGCCCTCTTTTTTATAAGAAAAATCCACCGTAAATAAGCGCACCTATGATGACAAATGCTGGATGTACTTTCATACGCTCCAGTAATAAATAACTTACAAGCATCAATATAACTGTTTGCCATAAACCGATACCTTCATAAGATTCACTAAAAAAGCGCCATGCCATTACACCTAGTAAGATACCGATAACTGGTCGAATGTAGAGCGTCATTCGCTTTACTTTCGGTGAATTCTTATATTTATACAGTATACTTAACAATACAATAATTAATAGTAGGGACGGTGCTACCGTAGCAAAAACACCTATTGCAGCCCCTGGGATTCCCGCGACATCATAGCCAATATAGCCGGCCATTTTTGTAGCTATTGGTCCGGGTAGTGCATTTCCTAATGCAAGAACTTCACTGAACTCCTGAACATTCATCCATCCATAACGAGTAACTACTTCATTTTCTATAAGCGGTATCGAGGCTGGTCCTCCTCCATACCCCAGTATTCCCGGTATGAAAAACGCAAGAAATATTTCCCAATAGATCATGACGGATCACCTTCCCTACCGGTGATGTTTTCTTCTGTATTTGGCGCTTTATCCTTCTTTACGAGTGCTAGGATTAATAAAGCCGCTATAATAAGTCCTGGGTGTATATGTAGAACTTGCAATAAAACGAAGACAATTAACAGTACTAGTCCTGTTTGTAGCCACCCCATTCCTTTTCCTGCTTTATGAATAAATTGCCATGTTAACGTTGCTAGCATGACTCCAACTATTGGTATGACTGCAGCCGTCATCCCCTGAACCCAATCGTACTCTTTTATGGAGGATAAGGATGAAAGAAGTAAAATCATCAGAAAAATGGTAGGTAATATTGTTGCTAATACCGCATTAATCATTCCCAAAACCCCTGATACCCGGTAACCAATATAACCGGCAAGCTTTGTAGCTATTGGGCCCGGTAGTGTATTTCCCAATGCAAGTAAATCACCAAATTCCTCATCATTCATCCACTTAAAATTATCTACCACTTCTTTATGGACAAGTGGTATAGAACTTGGTCCACCACCATATCCTAAAATTCCAACTCGAAAAAATGCTATAAAGATATTCCAATGATTCCTCATGGCTCACGTACCTTTTCGATAATGTAGCTTACACTAAATATTCATCCCACGTCTCAAGAAGTGGGCTTGCCCGTTCGGAAAATCTGTATTTTCTTACTCTTACACCAATTTAAATTCTATACTAATAAACAAATATTTAGCTGTCAACAATTTATTATGTCAAAAACAAATAAAAATAATGATAAAACCTTACAAAATAAAATCAAAGCATAAAAAATCTTACCATTTGTATTTATCAAATGTTTGAGTATTACATTGTTTTTCTCAGGAAAGTTATCTGTTAAACTATATTTAGCTTTAAATAAATCGTAGGAGCAGAAACGATGAAACTGGATAACATTGATGTAAAATTGTTAGAGGAACTTGCTGAAGATGGCCGATTATCTTATGTTGAATTAGCTGATAAAGTTGGACTATCGCGTGTGGCTGTTAAGGATCGAATTCAAAATTTAAAGGAAAAAGGCGTTATTGAAAAGTTTACAGTTGTCATTAACTCAGAGAAATTCGGAAAGCAAGTATCCGCTTTTTTTGAAGTAGATGTGGAACCAAAACAGCTTCAACGAGTTGCCCAAAATTTAGCTGATCACCCTCAGGTAGCAAGTATTTATCAAATGACAGGACCCAGTACACTACATATGCATGTACTTGTAGAAAACTTTCAAAATCTTGAAGTATTCATTAACGAAGAACTATATTCTGTTGAGGGAATAACTCGAGTAGAAAGCTCAATTATCCTAAAGCGATTTAAAAGTAGAACTGGGTTTAAATTGTAGTCACACCTAATAAAGGTGATGTCCTTTATGAAATCACCTTTATTTCGTATTACCAAAAATATAGTGCTGCCAAGATCGCAATGATAAAAAATACGGTACTAGAAAATAATCCAATAATCACTTGCTCTTTCCTAGAGTACGCAAGCGTTTGACTCGCCAAATAGGTCGTAGTTGTATGAATAGGTAAAATAATCATACTACCGACAATCATAATAATTAAAAGTGCTAAGGGAACAGGAGGAAGTCCAACCTGGTGAGAATAAGACATAACAACTGGAAAAATAACAATAATTGCCGATGATGGTACGATAAAAAAGAAGCGTAATATGAACACCATTATTGCAATAATACTAACACTTAATACTACTCCTGCTCCTTCAGGTACGACTTTCATTAATAGTTGCGCTAATTGAGATGCAGTTCCATTAGTTTCAAGGACAGAACCTAATGAAAAAGAAGCTCCCAGCAACAAAAAATTCTCCCAGTCAAGCTTACGTATATCACTATTTGTTACTAAGTCAATTTTCGGAATGGCGTAAAAAACAACTAAGAGCATAGGTGGCAATAATAAAGGTACTTGCTGGGGATCAGTAACGACCCACGTCAATACCATTACGAAAAAGCTTATACTAACTATCCACATTTGCTTCGAAGGCTCTCCTTGATCTTCCTTCAATATACTAGAAGTAGAACTGGGTACGTTAGAATAGCTAATTTTACGGGATTGCCTCGAAATATAGTTATAAACAAAAAGAAGGGTCAAAATGGAGCCAATCCATATTGGAGGGGCCATAAGTAAAAACCAGTCTAACCATCCTAAATCAGCAATTTGATAATCCCTTAAGAGTTGAGAAGCCAAAATCGGAAATCCCCCACCAGTATAAACAATCATTGTTGCATGCTGGTTTATCATTCCAATAACATGAATGCCATATTTACGAAATGGACTTTGCTCTCCTAGAGCAAAATAGTCATTTAATCGATCTATCAAAGGTAATAGCATTTTGAAACGTGCTACAGCTGATGGAAGCAGCACAGGTAGCAGTAAACTAAATAGAGGCAGACCGATAATAATAAATTTCGGTCCCCCTTTACTCATTTTCAACAAAAATTGAGCCACTATGCCATCAACACCCGCCTTAATAAGCACCTGACTGATAATTGATAACATAAAAATAAAGTAAATCGCTGGTGATAAAAATCCTACTACTGCCTCTTCCATACTATCAGCTAACTGAAAAACCATCAATAATGCAATAATTAATATACTACCAGCTCCAGTAGGAATTGGATCCGCCACCCATAAGTAAACCGCTATTCCTAGTACAAACAATGTACGAAGTTGTTCAGCTGTGAAGTGTGTAGCCATCGCGTCTTTTACAAGCAATAGTACTAAACAACATATTACCAGTACAAAAGACAGCCAGTATATTTTCTTATAGCTTTTATAGTAAACACTTCTGATGATTCGCATTTATGCTCTCTTGCTCCTTCTTATTTGTTGAATCAAAGGAAAAGCAAGAAACAATAATGCAATAATTAGTAGTGTTAAAGCTAATGGGTCTTGTACAAAGACCATCAAACTTCCATTTGATATGGTCAATGACTGTCTAAACGCCTGTTCCATCATCCCTCCTAGGATAAATGCTAAAATTAATGGCGGAGCTGGAAACGAAAATAGTCGCATAAAAAAGCCAATTACACCAAATAAGAGAAGCATGTATAAATCAAACGTATTAAAACTAATCGCATAAACCCCAATAATGCTAAACATAATGACTAATGAAATAAGCAATGGACGGGGAATTTTTAATATTTTCGCTATGTAAGGGATTAGCGGTAAATTAAGAATTAGTAGAAATACATTCCCTATATACATGCTAGCGATAATCCCCCAGAAAATCTCAGGTCTATCGGTCATTAATAATGGACCAGGCTGAACGCCTAACACAAGAAAAGCGCCCAACATAACAGCTGTTGTTCCGGATCCTGGTATACCTAAGCTTAGTAATGGAACAAAAGCACCACTAGTCGCAGCATTATTAGCAGTTTCCGGTGCAGCAAGTCCTTTTACTGAGCCTTTTCCAAACGCTTCAGGACTTTTAGCAATTCTTTTTTCAGTAATATAAGCTATAAATGAGGCAATAGTTGCTCCTGCCCCTGGAAGTACTCCAAGTAAAAAACCTAAGATGGATTGACGTGACATTGGACCACGCATTTCCTTAAACTCCTGCTTGGTTATCTTTAAACTACCTAATTTATGAGCATTATCCATTGATAAATCTTTACGATTTATAATTAATGTACAAACCTCTGCTAATGCAAATAAACCTAAAGCAATTACCAGGAAGTCTAAGCCCTCCAATAAATTCACATTTCCAAATGTAAATCGTTGTGTTCCCGTCTGGGCATCGATGCCAATTGTGACCACCATAAATCCAATAACAGCTGAGATTAAAGCCTTAATCGTTGACCCTTCGGATAAGCTTGTTATTAAGGTTAATCCCATAAACATTAAAGCAAAATAAGCAGGTGGACCAAAGGAGACTGCAACACTTGATAGTATCGGTGCTAAAAGCATTAATAATATGACACTTACAGTACCTCCAACAAAAGATGACGTAGCAGCTATAGCAAGTGCTTTGCCTGCCTTTCCCTGTTGTGCCATCGGATAACCATCAAATGCTGTTGCGACCGTTCCAGAGATCCCAGGTGCATTTAATAATATGGAAGATGTAGATCCACCAAAAACGGCACCGTAGTAAACACCTGCCATCATCACTAATGCAACGGTTGGTTCCATTCCAAACGTCACTGGTATCATGACAGCAATAGCACTGATTGGTCCCAGCCCTGGTAACATACCGATGAATGTACCAACAAAAACACCAATTAAAACGAAAAGTAACCCTTGCATACTAAATGCAACCTGAAAGCCAGTTATAATACCTTCAATAGAATCCATACGGAACCTCCTCTAAAACGGTAATAATCCTTGGGGTAAACTTATTTGCAAAAATTTTGTAAACGTTATATACATAAAAATTGGAAAAATAAGAGCAACCACCCCATTTGTAAGATGTTTTTTATATCCTAAGAACCATGAACAAAAATAGATAAACAGTGTTGTAGTTATAATAAATCCTAAGAATTCCAATAGTGTAATATAAAGCAAAATAAATAAGAATACAGCAATTAATGTACCAATATCTTTCAAAGGAATATTTCTACGCGATCGCTGTTCTTCTGTTTCTGAATCCTTAGCAAAAAATAAACAAATCGATAAAAAAACTAGCAAATAACCCAATCCTTTTGGAATAACATCCGCATCAACAGGTGTGTATGGATAAGCAGGTAGTTGATATGCCATTACTAAATAAGCTACTGCTATAATTAGTAGAATAATGCTGATACGTTGATTTAATGCTTTAAACATGCCTTCACCACCTATAATTTAAAATACCTTATTGCTAAAACCTAATTTAGACGCTACGCTTTATTAATTTGTGTGAATGATATACGCCAACTGTAAGGAAACATATATAATTATTCATTATTGTAAACATAGAAGCCAATGACCTTAGCCATTGACTTCTAGGAAATGGTCTATTTCGATAGACCTAATTCATCTAGTAAAGACTGAATCTCTTCTTTCTGTTCATCTAAAAATGACTTATATGATTTGCTGTCCATATACATTTCATCCCAACCATATTGCTCTCTGATATCTGCAAAAGCCTGTGAATCACTTAATTCTTTAAATTTTTCTTCATAATATTTCACAGCTGCATCGTCCATATCCGGAGGTCCAAAAAATCCACGCCAGTTTACAAAGGTTGCATCAATCCCCTGTTCATTAGCGGTTGGAAAATCTTCTATAACTTCACCCTCTAATCTCTCCTCAGAAGACACTCCTAATACCTTTATTTTCCCAGCCTTTACTTGTTCTACTGTTTCTGCCACTCCAGTTGAGTAAACGTCTGCACTTCCATTTAGCACTTGCGTCAGTCCCCCACCTTCTTGGTCAGATACATACTTAATTTTTGTCACATCAACCCCTGCAGCCTTTGCAATCTGTATGAACTGGATATGATCCATACTCCCCGGTGAAGAGGCACCAACAACTGTAATACTAGCAGGATCTTTCTTCATATCCTCAAATAAATCATTAAGATTATCCCATTTTGCATCTGCTGACACCGCAAATGCAGCGTAGTCTGCTATCATATTAGCAAGTGGTGTAAAATCCTCGTGTCCATATTCCGACTGCCCATTTAACGGAATTAAAACAATTGGAGGTGAGGATACAAATAAATTATATGAACTTTTTTGTTTGCCTGCGATATACGCCCAACCTACCGCACCTCCACCACCTGGTTTATTTACAACCCCAATGTCCTGATCAATCAATCCTTCTTCTGTGAATACTTTAGCAGCCATGCGTGCTGTAGTATCCCAGCCTCCACCAGCTCCTGCTGGTGCTATAATTTCAATGGGTTTCTCAGGTGTCCAATCTCCTGATGAGCCAGTTGCCTTTTCATCTTTACCGGAACATGCTGTTACTGTAAGTATGATCACAAGAAACCCGATAAGCGTAATCCACCGTTTCACTCCTCATTCCTCCCTGTTTTAAATCATTGTTTGCTTTCTACTATTTACTCTAATAAAATCCCTTCTTTATGTAACCGTTTACAAAATAAGATGCAATAAGAATTTTTTGTCTATTTTGAGCATTTTGTTCACGGTAATAGGAGATTAACTTCTATGTATTGTTTATTCATCTTTTATCAGCTGTTTATCGAAAAGATGACAAAAATTCCCTCTTCGATACAGACAAGCATAATAACGGAGAGGGAATTTATCAACTGCTGAATGGTGGCTATTTCAAAATGAGTGGCAAGCCTTCTCAGGCGTATACATATGGGGATTGCTTCCATCATACTTCCAGCAGTGTTATACAACTAACATGTTACACTATATGATTAGTTCATTCTTTGTGCATTGCTGCTTCCTTAGATTATCAATTATCGGAGCCTAGCCTTCATCATAATTCCTACTTTAAATGATATCTTCGCTCTGGTCTTCCTACGATACCATACTCTAATTCAGCCGTAACCTTATTAATGGATATTAAATACTCCAAATATCTCCTTGCTGTTGTTCGTGAGGCGCCAACTTTAGAACCCATTTTCTCAGCAGTAATACCAGTATTTACTTGATGTAATATTCCTTCAACCTTTTCAAGCGTTAATGGGTCTATTCCTTTTGGTGTTGGTTCTCTAGTACTTAGCTTCTGTCCAAAATAATCATCTAAAAATGACTGATCTACCTCATTTTTTGCTGCTAATTGTTGTTTCATATTTTTATAGCGTTTGATAGTTTCTATAAACCGTTCCATTTTAACTGGTTTAATGATATAGTCAAAGATTCCATTGCGTATGACATTACCAACAATCTTTGTCTCCGTTGCTGCAGATATCATAATAAAATCAATGTTAGGATTACGATGACGAATTTCTAGCATAATATCACTACCTAACATATCAGGCATATAAATATCTAGTAATATTAAATCAGTTGCAGTTTTGCTAACCATATCCAGTGTTTGCTCTCCGTTTAACGCTTTTCCAACAACCTCTATACCTGAGATTGTCTCTAAAAACTTTTCATGAATATTTGCAATTCGATAATCGTCCTCTGCAATAATGACACGTATCATTCCATCCCCCCTCTGCTAATCACTTTTTGTCTGTTTAGGAATAAAAACAGAAAACACTGCTCCTTTGTGTTTTTGATTATGTACTTCAACAGTTCCCTGAAGTTCTTCTACTGTATCCTTAACAATAGCTAATCCATAACCGCGATCCTTCATTCCTTTTGTAGAATAGCCTTGTTGAAAAATTTGCTGAACCTCCATATCATTGATGCCTTCGCCACTATCGGCAATTTCAAATACAATATCTTGACCTATATCAGTTGCAAAAATTACAACCTCTTTAACATTTTGTTGTTCAACTGCTTCCATAGCATTATCAATTAAGTTACCAACAATTGTAATTAATTTTGCCATATCCATTTGCTTCGGCAATGGCTGTAAGTAGCTATTCGGATCAATTGTAAGCGCAATCTTTTTTTCTGACGCCTTTCCTATTTTTCCTAACAAGATAGCTTGGACGGTTTGATCTTTTATTTGATCAAGCAAAATTTTATTTTGATCCGTATGTATCTTTGATTCTTTTTGAATTAACTCAATAGCCTCTTTATAATGTTGTAATTGCAACAACCCTGAAAGCACATATAGTTTATTGGTGTACTCATGTGTTTGGGCACGTAAATCTTCGGAATACTGCCTAACTTCGGACAATGTATTTATCATTTCATTTAGCTCTGTTTTATCCCTAAAGCTTGATACTACGCCTACTACTTGTTCATTTTCTATGATTGGCTTACGGTTAACAATAACCTGTCGATTATTTAAAGCTATTTCTTCATCTTTTATTACGTTTCCCGATTGAAGTACATCGTACATTTTTGTATTTGGAAAAACATCCTCTATTTTTTGATTCGCTTTGTTATTATTAATTCCTAAAATTCTTTGCGCAGACTCATTCATTAAATTAATTCTACCAGTTTGATCAATTGCAATAATCCCCTCCTTTATCGAAGAGAGGATGGCATTCCGATCACGATAAAGAGTTGCTATCTCATATGGTTCCAGACCAAACGTATCCTTTCTAATATTTCTTGCTAATAAGACCCCACCAACGATACCAGCCAACAATACCAATAACGATACTCCACCCAGTTTTAATAATTTATTGAAAACAATCGACTTAATATCTTCAACCATAAACCCGACAGAAACGATCCCAATTATGTCACCATCTTTACTAAAAATAGGCGCTTTTCCACGTAACGAATAGCCTAGGCTTCCTACAGCTTTTGATGTATAATATTCACCATGTTTTAATGCTCTATCATTATCTCCCCCAACCATATGTTTTCCGATTTTCTTTGTATCAGGATGAGCTACACGTATACTATCCTTATTTCCTACTACAATAAATTCTGCACCAATGTATTCTCGAACCTCCTCAGCAATTGGTTGAATCGTTTTTTCTGGATGTGCCTCATCAAAAGCACTCCTTACCGAAGGCATATGAGAAAATGTAATAGCTACATTTAAAGCTCTTTCCCCTATTTGTTTTTCAATATCTTGCGATTCAAAATAAGCATTTATCCCAGTCAGTAGTATAGTTATACAAATAATTAATCCACAGATTAGGACAAGTATCTTTGTTTGTAATGAAACACGAAGCATATCTCCCCTCCTTAAACACAGAACACAACGGAATGAATGGGATAGTACTATTAGCTGCCTTTAGGAAGAGCATAAATATTGCAAATAATAAAAGTGAAACTTCAATCAGTTGGGGGTTTTTGTTTAGCCCCACGGATGGTTAGTACCACTAAGGGTATGACCTAAAGGCCCTCGAACCAATCGGACATTTATTGCAGTCGCCCCCACTCATTCCAGAACGGTTCACTT
The DNA here is from genome assembly GCF_947495635.1 of uncultured Virgibacillus sp. Taxonomy (NCBI): domain Bacteria; kingdom Bacillati; phylum Bacillota; class Bacilli; order Caryophanales; family Bacillaceae; genus Virgibacillus; species uncultured Virgibacillus sp. The sequence goes on from NZ_CANMAB010000024.1 coordinate 9,617, forward strand.
TATTGCCGGAGTGGGGACTTACTGCAAAATTATATGCGGGATCAATCGAAGTGGTAGAGAAACGTAATTTTTATATTAACAGACGGTACAAATAATTAAAAATATCAAATTATTATAACATAAAAGAATGGATAGATTTATTAATTTATGGAGGAATTGGATAATAGATTAAAAACATCCATCGATCCTTTTACGACGAAGAAATCGATGGATAAATAGATTTTCATCTATACATATATAGGTGACTACTGGACAATGAATGCATTCAACTGCTGGATGTCAACATTCCCTCCAGATAATACACAGACCACATTTTTATCATAGACACCAAGTTTATCAAACATAGCTGCTGCAACCGTTACAGCACTAGAAGGCTCGATCAACTGCTTCATACGCTGTAAAACAAAGGTCATCGCCTGTTTAATTTGTACTTCACTTACAAGAACAATATCATCTATAAATCGCTTCACAATGGGGAAGGTAAGGGTTCCTGGGTGCGTTGTACGTAAGCCATCCGCTATTGTTATCGTTGGTGGTATACTCGTTATTTTTCCTTCCTGTAAGGAAATAAAAGTATCTTTAGCAGTTTCAGGCTCCACTCCAATAACTTTAATCGATGGCTTCGTTTCTTTAATAGCAGTTAGTATCCCGGAAATTAATCCACCACCACCAATTGGTACTACGACAACGTCAACATGATCTATTTGTTCTAATATCTCTAATCCAACTGTACCTTGGCCAGCAATGATTAATGGATCATCATAAGGAGGAATAATCATACCATTATTTTCTTTTGCGACTTCCACTGCACGTGGAAGCCGTTCAGAGGAAGTCATTCCACATTTTTCAATTTTCCCCTTATATGAACGAATTGCATTTACCTTACTTTCATTAGCATCCTCAGGAACGACAATCGTAGCTGGTATTCCTAACTGATTTGCAATATAGGCTACTGCCTGGCCGTGATTTCCTGATGATGCTGCCGTAACAAATGATGACCCTTCTTGAGCCGCACGTTTAACCTTGTTCGTGGCACCTCTAATCTTAAAAGACCCTGTTTGTTGTAGGTGCTCAGCTTTAAAAAACATTTGATTCTTACAGATAGAAGATAGCTGTGTAGATTCTAAAATGGGCGTATTATTTATTGTATCTGTAATAGTTTCTCTCGCATTGTAAATATCATTTACCGTAATCATATAAATCCTCCCATCATGCCTTGTACTTTCAAGTATAACAGACAGCATAGCAATAGTTTCCTCTACTTTGCTGATAATCCAAGTTATATACTAACACCAGATTGAAAAAACCCTTTACGGAGTATTTCAAACCGTAAAGGGTTTTTTCTATTTATGTTCGAAAGCTTGTATTACCGAGTCGTATATATCTTCTAAATTTTTGCCCATACCAGCTTCTACTGCTGCTACATAAGCACCTTCTACAATAGGAGCTTCTACTAACTTTATCGCTTTAAGATCTGTCATTTCGATTGCCATTTCAGCGTTCATCTTTGCACTACCTAAATCATAAAATAACAACACACCATTACCTTGATTAGCTTGCTCAATGGCAGCATTAATCTTTTCTATACTTGTTCCAATCTCTAAATCCTCTGTACCTCCAGCTGTTTCAATTGGTACGTCCTTTATTACTTGTCGGATAAGCTCCTTTGCTCCTTCAGCGATTTTTGAGCTATGGGAAATAAGTACAATACCTACATAAGCCATTACTTAGATGCTCCTTTCTATACTTCAGCCAATGCTTCAAAAATATAGTATGATGACACAGCTCCTGGATCCAAATGCCCAATCGACTTTTCTTTAAAATAGGAGGCCCGTCCTTTTGTGGCCATCATATCTTTTACTTTTTCTAAAGCATTGCTTGCAGTCTGTAAAATGGAAGAATGATCGACTTCCTCATTTGTCTGAAATAAATCAGCAATGGGGGACCATACATCAACCATTGTTTTCTCTCCCTCTGTTGCTTTACCACGTTGCTTTAATCCACTAACAGCTTCATTTAATCCTATTGCAAACTGCTTCTGATTAATAATTTGTTCACCCTTTAAAGCATTCGTTAATTTCAAGAAGACTGTTGCAAATAAAGGACCAGATGCACCACCTACCTTTGACATGATGGTCATCGCTACATCCTTTAAAACGTCAGATACCTCTTGATAATCCTCTTCATCCAACTTAGTTACCACAGCTTGAAATCCTCTAGCCATATTAATTCCATGGTCACCATCGCCAATAGGTTGATCCAGTGTAGTTAAGTAATCTTTATTCATTTGTATTTTTTCATTTGCAAGTTTTATCCATTTTATAGTACGTGATACATCCAATTCCATATTAAATCCCTCCTAGCTGCGAAAAGCGGGTGCTTCTGATCCAGCATCTAATAATGTCTTTAGTTCATCATCTAATTTCAATAAAGTTATGGAAATACCAGCCATCTCCAATGATGTCATATATTCTCCGACAAATGTTCGATATACATGAATGCCATTATCATGAAGTATTCCCTGAACTTTCTCGTTTACTATATACAATTCCATTTCTGGAGTAGCTCCTAAACCATTAATCATTACAGCAATATTATTTCCTTTTGATATTTCGATATCCTCGAGAATTCTATTTGTTAATTCTGTTGCAATTTCATCAGCAGAAGTAATTGGCTTCCTCTCAATTCCCGGTTCTCCATGAATTCCGATCCCAATCTCCATCTCATCCTCTTTCAATGTAAAGCTTGGCTTTCCAGCAGCTGGTACTGTACATGAGGTGAGTGCCATTCCCATCGAGCGTACATTTGCTACAACCTTGTCCGCTACTTGCTTGATTTCCTTCAGTGATCCACCGCTTTCTGCCTTAGCTCCAGCTATTTTGTGAACCAATACTGTCCCAGCTATCCCTCTTCGACCAGTAGTGAAGGAGCTATCTTCAACTGCAACATCGTCATTAACAATTACCTTTTCGACTTGGATACCTTCAGCTTCAGCCATTTCTGCAGCCATTTCAAAGTTTAATACATCACCCGTATAGTTTTTAATGATTAAAAAAACCCCTTCGCCTCCATCTACAGCTTTTATCGCTTCGAGCACTTGATCTGGAGTTGGTGAAGTAAATACTTCACCAGCAACTGCTGCATCAAGCATACCTTTTCCAACATATCCTGCATGAGCAGGCTCATGTCCACTACCACCACCACTTACTAATCCTACTTTACCTTTAATTGGCGCTTCCTTTCTTGCTAACACTAACGTATTAGGTATTAACCTAACTTTCTCAGGGTAAGCAGCAATATACCCATTCACCATATCTTGAACAACTTGATCTGGATCGTTAATAATTTTTTTCATTTTACTACCCCTTTCATCTTCTTATTATAAAAATACCCTGTTTATAGCCTAATCACACAAATAAATACTATTTCTTAGAAATTTTTTATAAAAAAGGGCCATTCTTATCCTTAGATAGTCATGACCCCTTTCTTGCTAAAGCTTTATTTAAATGCTCGAGTTGCTTCAACAGCTTTCTTCCAGCCGCCATATAGAGCTTTACGCTTCTCTTCCTCCATATTATCCGTAAATGTTTTCTCTATATTCCACTGTTTTGCAATTTCATCCTTATCCTTCCAGTAACCAACGGCTAACCCAGCTAGATATGCAGATCCTAAAGCAGTTGTTTCTTGAACAACTGGTCTCTCTACAGGAACACCGATGATGTCACTTTGAAATTGCATTAAGAAATTATTTTTGACTGCACCACCGTCCACACGTAATGTCTTTAGATCTATTTTTGAATCCGCAATCATTGCATTTAAAACATCTTTTGTTTGATATGCTAATGATTCTAGTGTAGCCCGGATAAAGTGACCCTTTGTTGTACCACGGGTAAGTCCAAATACAGCACCTCTTGCCTCACTATCCCAATACGGTGTGCCTAAACCGACAAACGCAGGTACCATGTATACACCATCTGTGCCCTCTACTTTTGTTGCATAGCTCTCACTTTCTGGAGCAGTTTCTATTAATCTTAAGCCATCTCGTAACCATTGGATAGCAGAGCCTGCTACGAAAATACTTCCTTCTAATGCATATTCAACTTTACCATCGACTCCCCATGCGAGTGTTGTTAATAATCCATGCTCAGAGGCAACTCCTTCTTCACCTGTATTCATTAACATAAAACATCCAGTACCATAAGTATTTTTCGCCATACCCTTCTCAAAGCAAGCTTGCCCAAATAACGCTGCTTGTTGGTCCCCAGCAATACCGGCAATTGGTACTTCTTCTCCAAAGAAATGATAAGAAACCGTATGAGCATAAACCTCTGAGGATTGTTTTACTTCTGGTAGCATGCTTTTCGGAATAGTTAGTATATCTAATAACTCGTCATCCCATTTTAAATCGTAAATATTAAACATTAATGTTCGAGAAGCATTGGAATAATCAGTAATATGCGTTTTACCACCAGACAGACGGTATACTAGCCAACTATCTATTGTGCCAAACATTAAGTCACCGTTGTCTGCTTTTTCTCTTGCACCTTCCACATTATCCAAAATCCATTTAACCTTCGTACCAGAGAAATAAGGGTCAAGCAGCAATCCTGTCTTCTCTCTAAATAGTTCATTGTAGCCAGCTTCTCTTAGCTCTTTACAAATAGCCTCCGTTTGTCTAGACTGCCAGACAATCGCTTTGTATACTGGTTTCCCCGTATTTCTATCCCATACTACCGTTGTTTCCCGTTGATTTGTAATACCAATACCAGCAATTTGATTTGGTTCTAGATCAGCCTTGCGTAATACCTCTGCAATACAAGCTAGAACGGAGGTCCAAATTTCATTGGCATCATGTTCAACCCAACCAGGCTGTGGAAAGAATTGTTCAAACTCTTTTTGCGCTGTCTGGACAATTTCTCCTTTGTGGTTAAAAATAATCGCTCGAGAACTTGTAGTACCTTGATCAATAGATAAAATAAATTGGTTATTCATCATCCATTCCTCCCTCTATATACTTTAATTATCTTCAAAATACTCTTGTTTTCTTAGAATTAATCAAGCACCATTTCATTGAATGTATTGATGGATAAAGCGTTTAATTAGAGTACAGAATATTCTAACCGAGTTTTATCCATCCTAACAGCCAAATTGTGTACATTTGGTTGAAAAGGGATATAACCATGCCCTCATTCTCCACACCGCTTATGGTCGCTCACCCTCCCATGTATCACGGGATTTTAATCCATACATTCCTCCTATATAGCTTTATTTTCCATTTTATCAGCAAGCGTTTCCTTTTTCTTTAATTCCGCACTAACTGCACCTATTATGATGACAGCCATCATTACACTCATAATCCAAAAACCAGTCGAGAAACTACCTGTGAAGAAAGCATTGTAGAATAACGCACCATAAATTCCACCGATAATTGGGCCAAGCACTGGAATCCAGGAATATCCCCAGTCAGATCCACCTTTGCCTGGTATAGGAAGTAAAGCGTGTGCAATTCTTGGACCTAAATCACGCGCAGGATTAATTGCATATCCAGTTGCTCCACCAAGCGACATACCGATAGCAATAATTAAAGCGCCAACAATAATAGGGTTTAAGCCTTCTGTGAATTCGTTTGCACCTATAAATAAAAGTCCCATTACAAGAACAAAAGTACCAACAATTTCACTTAACAAGTTAGAAAAAGGACTACGTATGGCAGGGTCAGTAGCAAAAACACCTAACTTAGCACCTTGATCTTTTGTTTCTTTCCAATGTGGTAAATAATTTAAAAATACAATTACTGCTCCAATAATTGCTCCAATCATCTGTGCCGTTATATACAAAGGAACCTTGGACCATGGAAATTCGCCAATCGCAGCAAATCCTAATGTAACTGCTGGGTTAATATGTGCTCCGGAAAAGTTACCAACTGCGTATACCCCCATTGCTACAGCAAGTCCCCAGCCGATCGTAATGACTACCCAGCCAGCACCTTCAGCTTTGGTTTGTTTTAGAACAACGCCTCCAACAACACCGCCACCAAAGATAATTAATATCATTGTTCCAATAAGTTCTGCTAAAAATTCAGACATGTATAACACCCCTTATTCTATTATTCTATAAGTTAATCATGGAAAACCGAAGATTTGGCCAACTGATGCTGATTCAACCTCTCCCATCAAAATAACTAGCAATTCATCAATAGCTAAACCACATGGTATGCAGATTGAGAAATAAAAGAAAGCAATTGACACGAAAAGATCCACACTTTAATAGACATACTTTCCCCAAGGAAGTTGCAATTAAAGTGTGGATCTCCTATTCTCCGCCACATAATTAACTTGTAGTTTTATTCTACTTTAGTATGGAAACGCTGTCAACAACATTTTAAAATTGTCTCTGAATATACTGTGGTTTCTCCAGTTAACCAATTCATGGTAATATTACCCATTTACCATATAGCTTTATCCCGTATACAACTGGCAGTGAAGGTCCAGTTGGTTCTAGGGCCTTTAAATCATACCCTTGTGGTACTAACAATCAGTGAGGGATCATCACCTCTCCACTGATTGAAGTTTCACTTTATTGCGTTTACACTTTATCGTATTGATCACAGTAATTCTTATTTATTTCCCGGGTAATAAATTTGTCCTATTTTATCGAATTATGTTTATAAAACTCAGTCATTTTTGACCGACTGCAGTATTAGTGTTTTACCTTTTACATCATCTAACTGCGTTTTGTGATAATTTCCTGTCACCCAGTCATCCACCTGATCATGATACCAATTGCTTTTGAAATGTCCAGATTGTCCAGGGCCAACAATATGATACCCGGATTTCGGGGATGCCATATCGATGACAAATCTCCATGATGCTCCATGATCAACTAGGCCGTTTTCTTCATAACTAGCTGCCATTGGAGTTACTGCACTTCCATCCACAGGGACAGGATCTTGATTATTAAAGAAAAATTCTAAGACGGGATGAATTCCTGATAATGGATGAACAAATTGTACTTGATGATAATCTCCCCACTGCCAATTTTTCATATCACTTCCATAATCCTCATTTAATTTTTTCAACGTTTTACGTAAGGATTCTTGTAATAAACGCTCCATTCCACCTTGTTCATCAATCCAAAAAGTAGACTCACCATGTAAAGCTTTTCTAAGCAATTGATCAGTCGTTTGGCCACGTGAGCCAAACAAATCCATCATTTCTTCAGGAATATCCTGATAAATGATTGCTTCGATTTTATCCATCCAATAATGAAATAGTAGCGGTTGTGCGGCAGTAGAATCATCCTGATAATCCCAATTACGAAGTATTTCTAAAGCTTTTTCCTCTTGCGTAGTTAATTCTAATTGGTTTAAAGCCTCTAAAAAAAGAGGTAAAAATTCTTTTGCTTGCAAATTCATATCATCCATTTGCAGCCCTTTCATATCTTCCACTGTCAGTGAATGACTAGCATCTAGTACTTCTGCAATTCGTTCATAACGATAAGGTTGTGCCCACACATTACTAATATGATACGGATAGTCATCTGTAGTTATTTTATTATTAGCTGTTGCTATATAGCCCTTTTTGGGGTTGATCATAATTGGAAGCTCATCAAATGGAATATAGCCCTTCCATTCATAAGATTCCTTCCATCCAGGTAGAGGTAATAAAGCATCATTGCCATTCTGATAAATTGGTATATTACCATTTGCTTTATAAGCTATTGTTCCATCCGTTGAGGCAAACACAAAATTCTGAGCTGGAACAAGAAATTTTTCTAAGCCCTGTTCAAAGGATTTCCAATCATTTGCACGGTTTATTTCAAGGATTGCTTCTAATTCTGTCGTAGGCTCTAAAGCAGTCCATTTTAATGATAATACGTTATCTTTTCCACTATCTTTAGCAAACTCTGAAACTACTGGACCATGCCTTGTTTCAATTACTTGATAATCGATCGTTTCACCATCTTTTACTTTAATTGGTTCATCAATAATTTTAGCTTGCTCCCATTCCTCCTCATATAAAAATTCTGTAGTATCTTCAGGGTTTCTTTTTTCAAGATATAGTTGTTGGACATCTGGACCTGTATTAGTAACCCCCCATGCAATCTGATCGTTATGACCTAATATGATACCGGGTACACCAGCAAAAATGACGCCACTAACATTCTGACTTTCCGTTTCTAAATGCATTTGCAACCAAATAGACGGTGTTGCTAATCCTAAATGAGGATCATCAGCTAATAATGGTAATCCTGATTCTGTTTTTTCACCGCTTACAACCCAATTATTACTACCATTAAACGCATGAGGTATAATTGCATTCTCGAAACTATCGATAACAGAAACAGGTTGTTCATTCATAATAACTGGTTTTCCAGATGGATAGCTTGGAAATAATTCATATGCTTCTTCTTTATTATAATTCTGTAATAAATAATAATTAAACGCTTGCCGCTCCCAATGTCCTCCTAAGTCAAAAGCCATATATTTACCTATTGTAAGTGAATCTATCGGCGTCCATTTTTCCGGTTTAAAGCCCATTAATGTAAATTCAATAGGCAAACTGTTCGTTTCTATCGCTTCTGTCAAATACGCGTTGACCCCAGCAGCAAATGCATCAAGTACCTGCTTGGCCTCAGTACTATATACATCATAAGACTTAGTAGCTGCTCTTCGCAGACCTAAAGTACGAAAATATTTATCATGATCTATTGCCGACTCTCCAGCTACTTCACTTAATGTACCAGATGCTTGTCTTCTCGACATCTCCATTTGGAATAAACGATGCTGTGCTTGTACATAACCCTGTGCCATGTATAAATCATGCTCATTAGCAGCTTGAATATGCGGAACTCCGTTATCATCCGTACGTACAAGAACATCCTTTTTCAGCATTGGCAACTCAATCTTCCCCTCCACCAGAGCCAATGACCGATTTATGTATGCGTTTACAAACAAAAATAAAAATATACTCACTATTAATAGCACACTAAAACTAAATAAGACAATTTTCTTCTTATTCCTTTTTTTTCTTTTCATTGGTTGTTCTTTAGGTATTCTTTCTTCCACTATTAACCACCTTCCTTTATGTAATACTATTCGCCAAGCATGGATTATTATCCTCTCTCCAAATAATTACAGCCACTCTTTTTACGGGAGGAATATCGAAAAACACCTTTCCCAAGCATTGTTATATTTTCATTTATTTATTTCTTCTATATAATAAAATTAGTATATATTAGAAGTGGGGAAAAATGCTGGAGGTAGAAAATGAGGTCAATTTTAGATGAAATTCAACTAAAGTACCAAACACTAAGTAAAACAGAAAAGAAAATAGCTGATTATATAATACACCATAGTGAAACATTATTAAATATACATATACAGGAATTAGCCGATAGAATCAATGTGTCCATCGCTACTATTACCCGTTTTTGTAAAAAAATAGGTGCAACTAGCTTTGTTGAATTTAAAATCTTACTTAGAGACGCCGTAGAGGAAACTTTAGAAACTCATAATGCGGTTGAGAAAGTAGATCAAATTTATCACTCCGTCATTAAATCTACAAACTCTCTTACATCTATACAGAAGTATGAAACGGCTTGTGATTGGATTGTTTCTTCAAAAGCTATCCATATCTATGGACTAGGGAGCTCAGGATTATCAGCACAGGAATTAAAGCTTCGGCTGGCGAGAATGGGTTTTACAGTAGATACACACACGGACTCACATGATATGATTATTAATGCTTCTATTCTTACAAGTGAGGATCTAGTCATTGCGATTTCCAGTTCAGGAAAAACGCAGGAAGTTATTGATGGTGTAAAGCTCGCCCAAAAAAACAATGCAAAAATTATAGCTGTTACAAATTTTTCCAAAACAAAATTAGCAAACAGTTCCGACCTTATATTATATACTTCAAACTTAAAAACATATCAGGAAATTGGTTTTATGAATAGCCAACTATCCATTCTACTCTCATTAGATATATTAAGCATGCTACTTCTCTTACATAAAGAAGATGCACAAGAAAAACATGACTTAACATTACATGCCTTAAATGAGTATAAAAAAATATAGGGCCGGCGATTACCGGTCCTATGTCTTGATTAACCTTTTTTTAAAGCATCTGTGAAAGTCTTGGTAATTATTTGTGGTCTTGTAATCGCACTTCCCACCACAACAAAATGGGCGCCATTTTCCAATGCTTTTACCGCCTTCAATGGCGTATCGACCTTTCCTTCAGCAATTACAGGGATTGAAACTGACCGAATCATTTGCTTTAATAACGCAAAATTATCATCGGCAATATTCGCTCCTTGAGTGGCCTCGGTATACCCTACTAGTGTTGTCGATATACAATCGAATCCTAGCTTTTCAGCTTGAATTGCCTCTGCAACTGTAGAAATATCTGCCATGAGAGTTACATTTGCAGATTGAGACTTCACCAGTTGTATAATATCAGCTAGCTTTTCATTCTTTGGTCTTTTACGATTTGTTGCATCCATTGCAATAATGTCTACTCCCGCTGCCAATAATGCCTCTGCTTCCTTTCGTGTAGGAGTAATATAGACGTTACTATCTGCATACTCCTGCTTAATAATCCCTATAACTGGAAGGTCTACCAGACTTTTAATTTCTAAGATATCCGCTACGGAATTAGCACGTATCCCTTTAGCACCTCCTTCTAGAGCAGCGATAGCCATCTTTCCCATGATTTTTGAAGAATGAAGTGGCTCTTCCTCTAAAGCTTGACATGATACAATTAATTGTTTTTCTAGTTGGTTTAAAACATTCATTACTCAATTTCTCCTAACGCTTCTTCTACTTGATTTTTAATGGTGGATACTTCAGGGCCATAAATAACTTGCACACCATTTCCGCTAGCTACGACACCTTTGGCACCAGTTTTCATTAAGTCGTCTTTCTTCACTAAATCCGCTTTAAATACACTAACTCTTAAGCGAGTAGCACAATTATCTACATCTTTAATATTTGCTTCGCCACCTAATCCTGAAATAATAGCCTCTGCTCTTTCACTTTTTGTATAAGTCTGTGTTTCTGTATTTTCATCTTCACGTCCAGGTGTTTTATAATTAAATTTTTTAATCATAAACTTAAACGTAAAGTAATATAGGAAGAACCAAACTATACCAATGATAGGAACGATAATCCAGTTTGTTTTTTCATTTCCTTGCAGCACTCCAAATAATAGGAAATCAATAAAACCTCCCGAGAATGTTTGGCCAATCGTTATTTCAAAAATATGTGCTAGCATAAATGCTAGTCCATCAAAAAACGCATGGATAACATATAAAACTGGAGCTATAAATAAAAATGAAAATTCTATCGGTTCGGTTATACCGGTTAAGAAAGAAGTTAACCCCGCTGATAGCATTAGACCAAGGACTTTCTTCTTGTTCTTCGGTTTTGCAGTATGATAAATTGCTAAACATGCTCCAATAAGTCCAAACATCATAGTAATATGTCTACCAGCCATAAATCGAGCTGTTCCAATAAAAAATTGTTCGACATCCGGTTGTGCGAGCTGTGCAAAGAAAATCCGCTGTGTTCCTTCTACCAGTGAACCATCTATAACCATTGATCCACCTAAACTCGTTGTCCAAAATGGAATGTAAAATATATGGTGTAACCCAAAAGGTCCAAGTAGTCTAAGAATGAATCCGTATATAAATGTACCTATATATCCTGTTACTTCTACAAGTCCACCGAGAGAGAAAATTCCTGATTGGATAACTGGCCAACCATAAAATAAGATGACACCTAATATAATTGACATAAATGCAGTGATAATTGGAATAAATCGTGATCCTCCAAAAAATCCGAGAAATTTTGGTAATTCTACCTTATTATATTTTTGATGCAACCAATACGTCATCAAGCCTAAAATTACACCACCAAATACACCCGTTTCCAATGATTGAATACCAAGCACCATTCCTTGCCCTACTTCTGCAAGGTTTTCCTCAGCTAGCTTTCCAGTAATCGTTAACATTGCGTTAATCGTTGCATTCATTACTAAATAACCTAATACTGCAGCTAGGCCAGCTGTACCTTTATCAGATCTAGCCAGTCCAATAGCTACCCCTACCGCAAAAATTAATGCTAAGTTGGCAAAAACTATATTTCCAGCAGAGCTCATAATTGTAAAAATTGCTTGTAGCCATGCATGATTAAGAATTGGATATGCTTGAATGGTTGCAGGATTACTAAATGCTCCACCTATTCCAAGTAGCAGCCCAGCAGCTGGAAGAACGGCAATTGGTAGCATGAATGACTTACCAAACCGTTGTGCCTTTTCAAAAAAAGCATTCTTCATACGATCCACCTCATTTTTTTGATATGAAAATAATTTACATTTTAATTTTAATTGTGTAAACTATTTTTATCAAGTGTTTTTTACCGCTTACAGACAGCTTTTTCAAAAAAGTTAGCTAATTTTGTGGTTGAATTTTTATAGAAGGTAGGGAATTATATGTTTCAAAAACTTTTTAATAGTAGGAGTAGCCAATTGAAATTAGTTGCTCCAACTGATGGTAATTTAATAAAGTTAGCAGATGTTCCAGATCCTGTATTTTCTGAGAAGATGATGGGAGATGGTGTCGCTATTAAGCCAAGTAACGGGATATTAGTTTCACCAGTGGATGCGAAGGTTATACAGGTTTTTCCTACTAAACATGCAATTGGTCTTAAAAGCGTGAATAATATAGAAATCCTCATACATATAGGTCTTGAGACTGTTAGCTTAAAAGGAGAAGGCTTTAAGGTTTTTGTCAAAGAAGGAGATAACGTGCAATTAGGAGAGAAATTAATTTCCTTTGATGTCGACTTAATTAAAGAAAAAGCCGCAAGTGCCATTACTCCAATTATTATTACGAATACCGCTGATATGCAGCGAATTTCGCAAATGGAATCACGATTTGTTTCCGCAGGTAAAGATGAAATTCTATCCATAGAGAAACAAGGATAATGTTTGACAATTGGCTTGATTGACTTTAACTAGACAACAAGCTGAACTTGACTTGAAGAGAAAGTAAATAAATTGGGGAAACCATTCGATGGCACGAATAATGGAAGATCCTATAAGGCAAAGTTTTGGTTCCTAATAGAAAAAGCGTTAACCACAGTAGCAAAGCCTCTAATTTAATAAAATAATTGTTAATACGAAGCGCAGCCAAAATACGTAGACTAATTGAAAAAGAGAGCGCTTTTTCTGCGTATGATGTATCGTTGCCGAAGCTTTCCTTATCCTACGGCAAAAAGTTCGACCTGAAGATGTGCCCAGACGTGCCCGTGGAAAGCGAAGCATGTTGACCAAGCGATGAATGAACTACCTATCTCCAAAATAATAACCCAAACCTATCTAAAATATTTCAGATAAGGTTTGGGCTTTACATTGCTAAAAATTCTTTTGTCCCAGTCTCTAGAAAGCTGTTTTCCATTAACAAAGCCTTATATCTCTATTACTTATTCACTTACCGTTATATCGTATGTTCGCAACCAATAATCAATTTGACAAAGATGAGCGATTAATTGTGGTCCTTTCATTAATTGGCCATACCACGGGTCCTTAAATTCACGCCCTTCGCTTTGTAAAATAGCTTCTACTTTATCACGATTTAAAAATTCAAATAAACGGGCATCTTTATCTGATAATATTTGCTCCATCCATGCTTTTACTGCCTTCGTATATTCTGGTTGAAACGTTTTAGGATACGGACTTTTCTTTCGGTATAGCACTTCATCAGGAAGAATCCCTTCCATTGCCTTCCTAAGAATACCTTTTTCTCTTCCTTCAAGCATTTTCATATCCCATGGAATATTCCATACATATTCTACTAATTTATGGTCTGCATAGGGTACACGAACTTCTAAACTTGCTCCCATGCTCATTCGATCCTTACGATCGAGGAGTTGTGCCATAAACCAATGCATATTTAAATAGAATAACTCTCTTCTACGTGCATCAATTTCTGATTCACCGTCCAATCGAGGTGTTTCTTCAATCGTTTCCTGATATTGTTGGAAAACATAATCCTTTAGATTTAATTTTTCTTGCCACTTAGGATGGAGAAGGTCAATACGTGAATCTAATGAACGCATCCATGGAAACCCTGCTCCACTGGCTGTAGTCGGATCATGGAACCAAGGATACCCACCAAAAATTTCATCCGCACATTCTCCAGAAAGACTTACCGTTGTACGCTTCTTTATTCGCCTACAAAACCATAGCATGGAGGAGTCAATATCTGCCATCCCCGGTTGATCACGTAAATAAACAGACTCCTTGAGATGATCAGCAAGTTCTCGGCCAGAAATCACCTCATCATGATGGTCTGTTTTAAACGTAGCCGCCATTTTATCGATCCACGGCTGATCCATCGCAGGTTGAAATTTACTTGCTTCAAAATAGTCTGCATTTCCTTCATAATCAATAGAAAACGTTGTTAACGGTGCTTTTCCTTGCTTTGTAAAATAGTTCGAAGCAATAGCGGTAATTGCACTTGAGTCTAGACCACCAGATAAAAACGTGGATACAGGTACATCTGCAACAAGCTGTCGTTCTACCGCATCAACAAATAATTCCCTTACCTTCTGTGTCGTTTCTTCAATAGAATCTGTATGTTCTTGACTTTTTACATTCCAGTATCTCCATATGTTTAAACCATTCGTTGAGAAGGTAAGCGCATGCGCGGAACGTAATTCCTTCATATTTTTAAATATGCCATGCCCAGGTGTTCGAGACGGACCTAATCCAAAAACTTCCGCCAAACCTGATAGATCAACCTCTGATTTCACATCGTTATGTGCTAGTATCGCTTTTAACTCTGAACCAAAAATAAACTGACCTTCGGATTCATAAAAAAACAATGGCTTAACCCCAAGTCGATCTCTTGCCATGTATAACTGTTCCTTTTTTCCATCCCATATGCCAAAAGCATAAATTCCATTCAAGTAATCAACACAAGCTTCTTCCCATTCGATATAAGCTGTAAGCAAAACCTCCGTATCGGACATCGTACGGAACACATATCCTTTTTTCCGTAATTCCTGCCGTAATTCCTCCGTATTATATAACTCGCCATTATAAACAATTGTGTAAGAATAGTTATCTTTAGCTTTTTGCATCGGCTGTTTCCCCCCTATGAGGTCAACAACGGAAAGCCGCTTATGTCCAAAGGCAACGTGCTGATCCAACCATATGTTTGACTCATCTGGTCCACGTAATGACAATGTTTCCGTCATATTCTTAAGCATTTCGCTATCTTCTCTAACGTCTTTTTGCCAATCGATATAACCTGTAATTCCACACAAAATGATGTCCCCCTCTCTTGATGCTTTACATTTACCTAGCCATTATATGCAAATTCATAATTGACAATTACAAAACTTCCGTTATGGATAAGTTTTTCTCAAGAAAAACAATCACCTCGTGGACTTTGGATTTAGTGCGTCCTTTAATCCTTCTCCAATAAAATTAATGGATAAAATCGTAACTATTAACGCAAGTGCAGGTGGGATCCAAATCCATGGTTTTCCTTGTAGTACATCTGGTTCATTAGCTGATGAAAGCATATTCCCCCAGCTAGGAACTGTTTGTGGCACTCCAAAATTTAAGTAGCTCAAGGCAGCCTCAACGGCAATCATGCCTGCAAATAATAATGTTGCTTGCACAATGATTGCCGAAATAACATTTGGTAATAAATGTCGAATGATAACCTTTGCAGATGAAGTTCCGATTGATTGAGCTGCTATAATATATTCATTTTCTTTCTCAGCAAGAATTTTACTTCGCACAATTCTTGCTGTTCCTCCCCAGCTTAGAAGGCTAATAACAATAATTAACACCCATACGCCAGAAACTGTACCAAATAATATTGCATTTAATACAATAACGAATACTAGAAAAGGAAAATTCAGGACAAAATCTGTAAAGCGCATAAGTAGATTATCAACAACACCACCGAAGTAGCCTGCAATAGATCCAATTAAAGAACCAAAACTTATAACAATGAAAGTAACGGATATGCCTACCATTAAAGAAACCCTTCCACCGTAAAGTAAACGTGTGTATACATCTCTTCCACTCTTATCAGTACCTAACCAGTGATCGGAGGAGGGTGGTAACGAAGTTTCACCAATATTAACTCTAGTTATATCCGTAGTAGTTATATAAGGTGCAAGAAAAGAAATAACAATCACAAACAATAAGAAGCATGTGCTTACCATAGCAAGTTTATTTTTCATAAATTTCTTTCTTGCCATTGCCCATGGTGACATTTTCTTACTATATTTCAAATGCTTTGGAGAATTGATCATGACAAACTCCCCCCTCCTAATCTAATCGAATTCTTGGATCGACGACTCCATATAGAATATCTGCTACTAAATTACCAACTAAAACTAAACATGAAAACATCATTGTTAATGCCATTAATACCGCATAGTCATTCGTTTGAACAGATTGTACAAATAGTTGTCCTATTCCAGGATAGGTAAAAATAGTTTCGGTTATGATAGCACCACTAACTAAGGAAACAATATCAAAACCTAAAAACGTGATGAGCGGAATAATAGAATTCCTCAAAATATGTACATGATAGATTTTTCTATTACTTGTTCCCTTAGCACGCGCGGTCCGTACAAAATCCTTTCGGCTATTTTCAATAATGTCATTTCGTAAAAATTGTGTATAGCTCGCAGTACTCAATAATCCTAAAACGAGTGCAGGTAAAATAACATGATGTAGTTTACTAAGCCAGTATTCCACTGTTCCATTTTGTAAGGTTATGTCAACAGAACCATTGGAAGGAAATATACCTAAATGAAAAGAAAAGAAATAAATAGCAAACACTCCGGCAACAAACGATGGAATTGCCATTCCAAAATAATTAGCAGCACCAATAATATGATCACCTATTGTATAAGGTTTCCTACCAGCGAAAATCCCCATCGTAAAGGATAGGAAATACGTAATAATTAATGCGCTTATTCCTAAAAAAATAGTATTTTCTAATTTTTCACCTATTAAATCTGATACCGGCATTTTATAACGTACTGAACGACCAAAGTCACCCTGAATAAAATCAGAAATCCAACGACCATATTGGATATGATACGGATCATTATACCCAAGCTTTTCTCTCATATCTTCAATATAAACTGGATCTGTATTAAGCGGATCTATTTCTCCAGAGATGGCATCCCCTGGCATCATTTTTGCCAGGGTAAATACCACAATGGAGATAAGGAACAACATTGGAATCATACCTAATATTCTTCTTAAGCAATACTTCCACATAGTGCCATACTCCTTATCTATTACAGATTAAAAATCTAGCCTTTAGTTAGGTTTAATCCACCATTCATGGGAACTATTTAATCCTGATACATCCATCTCAACACCTTGTACTCTTGTATTAACAGCCATTACCTCTTCCAATTCAGCAATCGTTATCATTGGAACTTCTTCACTTACATTTTTTTGCCATTCCATATAGATTTGCTTTCTTTTCTCTTGATCTTGACCCACTACATTGATATCAATTGCATCTGCAAGCAATTGATCATTTTTTTCATTTACCCAACGTGGGTAATTCCATAATTGGTCACTGCCCCATAAGGCTGTCGGATCTGGATCTGTCCCCGTACTCCATCCTCCAAAGAATACTTCCATAGATTCATCTGCTTCTTCAAGTTGCTCATAATAAAGGTTCGCTTCTGGCATTTCTAACTTTGTAGCTAATCCGACATCATTCCAATATTGTGTTATTGCTTTTGCACGAGCTTCAAACGTCGGATTCTGTGTAGCATAATGACTGAACTTGACTTTAAATTCTTCACCATTTGGATCTTCTCGAATACCATCGTCATTTACATCCACATATCCTGCCTCATCTAATAATTCCTTTGCCTTTTCAGGGTCATAATTGTACACTGTTACATCAGAATCATCCGCTGAAATCCAGTGAGCAGTTGGAATTGGTCGATTTACAGGCTGACCTAAACCAAAGAAAAATTCGTTAATCCACGACTCCCGATCAATAGCATAAGCCATCGCCTTCCGAAGCTGCTTATCATGATACTTCTCATAATCCATGACATTTTTTTCTCCATCCCACGTTCCTAATCGAAACCCAACATAGTAATAAGAGAGTCCTGGTGCTCTTATTACATCCGTATTATCAAGTGCTTGAATAGACTCAAAATTACTTGGGTGAAAAGCTGTCATATCCAATTGATTATTCTCCAGCTCGCCAACTACTAAGCTTGGGTCAATAACTTTTAACACGATACTATCTAAATGAGGCTTCCCTTGCCAATAATCGTCAAACGCCTCAAACTGAATAGATTCACCAGGAATAATCTCTTTTACTTTAAAAGGTCCAATTCCGATAGGTTTTTGACGCACTTGCGGAGATTCCGACATTTCGGCTACTGGAATACCCTCAAATTCCTTTCTAGAGAGAGGATATGTCCACAAGTTTTCTAGGTTATTAACACGAGCTTTATCAAATGTAATCTCGATTTCATAATCATTGACTACATGTATTCCCTCGATTTCATCAGCTTCTCCGGCTTTAAATTCTGGTACACCCTTTATGGTTTGGACATTAGTATATCGTGGTCCATCATAATCAGGGTGTGCTAGTGTTTCTATCGCAAAAACCCAATCATGTACAGTTAATTCTTCGCCGTTATGCCATTTCACCCCTTTTTGGAAGGTAAATGTATAATGCTGATTATCTTCTGTTTTCCAATCCGCCACATTTGGTTGTGGTTTTAGTTCCTCATCATACGTAATTAATCCATCATCTAAAAAATCGATCACCTCGGCATCAACTGCTATTCCATAGAAATTAATGTTGAATAATCCCTCAGGAGCCGAATCAAGTGCATAAACTAATGTCCCACCATCAACTGGACCTGTAGCTTCTTCCTTATCCCCTTCCTCCGATTGCGTCTCATTATTTTCCTTTTCCTTATCGCCCTCCTCTTCTGAACAAGCCACTAATAACATTGTTAACATAAGCAATAACATGAATGAAAACCAATATTTCTTCAAATTAGCTCCCCCCTAAAATAAGAAAGTCTATCTATCATATAAAAGACATGCGACCTGATGATTCGGCCTCACCTCCTTCAATTCAGGAACTACCTTTTTGCAGGCCTCCATCGCCATTGGACAACGTGTATGGAAAACACAACCACTTGGCGGATGTTGGGGGCTAGGTACATCTCCTTTTAAGATAATTCGCTCCTTTCTACGAAGTGGATTCGGATTAGGTATAGCTGACGTTAACGCTTGTGTATAGGGATGCATTGGATTTTTATACATGTCTTGTTTTGTAGCTACTTCTACTAAATTCCCTAAATACATAACACCGATTCGATCACTCATATGTTTCACAACACTTAGATCATGCGCAATAAAAAGATAAGTTAGATCAAATTCTTCTTGGATATCCTTTAATAAATTTAAAACCTGTGATTGAATGGAAACGTCCAATGCACTGACTGGTTCATCTGCTACAATTAATTTTGGATTTAAAGCCAATGCTCTAGCAATACCTATTCGCTGTCTTTGGCCTCCAGAAAACTCATGGGGATATTTATAATAATCTTCTTCCCGAAGGCCAACCTTATTTAAAAGTTGTTTCACTTTTGGCCGTATGTCACGGTGATTGTTCGAACTATAGTTCCGTATTGGCTCATCAACAATATGACCAACCATCATTTTGGGATTTAGGGATGCATAAGGGTCCTGAAAAACCATTTGAAAATGCCGACGAACTTCTCTAAGCTTTCTACCTCTTAACCTTGTAATATCTTGGTTATCAAAAATAATTTCGCCGTCTGTTACATTTGTCAAACGTAGTATGGTCCTACCAGCAGTTGATTTTCCGCAGCCTGATTCACCTACAAGCCCAAAAGTCTCGCCTTTCTTTAATGTTAAGGAGATTCTGTCAACCGCTTTTACATCACCAATCTTCCGTTTAAAGAATCCTCCATGAATTGGATAATATTTTTTTAGATTCTTGACTCGCAGTAGTTCATAGTCCTCTTCTATTTTTTTTAGCTCCTTCATTTTTCAACTCCCTCCTCTGCTGTTCTATGCTGCTTTGGATAGCATGAATGATAAAGGAGACATCTGGCCAAATGACCATCACCTACAGGAGCGAGCTTTGGTGTTATAGACCTACAATCCGCAAAAGCCTTTGGACATCTGTCACGAAATCGACAGCCGACTTGCGGCATACTCGTTAACGAAGGCACTATTCCTCCAATTGTATGGAGACGTTCAACATCTTCTTCCATTTTAGGAATGCTATGTAATAAGGCTTCTGTATAAGGGTGTTTTGGGCTAGAAAATAATTCTACTGTAGTACTCGTTTCTACAATCTGCCCTGCATACATAACCATTACGCTATCTGCCATCTCAGCTACAACTCCTAAATCATGTGTAATTAACATAATTGCTGTATTCGCTTCTTGCTGAATGGATGTAAGCAATTCTAATATTTGTGCTTGAACAGTTACATCTAGCGCAGTTGTAGGTTCATCAGCTATCAATAATTTCGGATTTAAAGCAATGGCGATCGCTATCATCACACGCTGTCTCATTCCCCCAGATAATTGATGGGGATATTCATCTACTACCTTCTCTGGTCTAGAAATTCCAACCTGCTTCATCAATGCAATCGATTTTTTACGTGCTGCTTGTTTAGAGATATCTAAGTGATTATGTAGTACCTCTTGTATTTGTGAACCAATTGTAAAAACCGGATTAAGCGCTGTCATAGGCTCTTGGAAGATCATACTTATTTCTTTTCCGCGGACGTTATTCATCTCTTTATCCGTTTTATTTGTTAATGGCATCCCATTAAACCTTATTTCTCCTTTTGTAATTTTTGCATTTTCTTGCGGAAGTAATTGCATAATGGATAAGGACATCACACTCTTTCCACAGCCAGATTCACCAACAACACAAATAACTTCCTTCTCTTGAATCTCAAAGCTCACATCATCAACAGCATGATATATTTGTCCATTAATTGAAAAACCAGTATGTAAATTTTTTATTTCTAGTAGTGTTTTATTATTTTTCATCAATGATATTGCCCCCTTTTTGCTGTTATGGAAATGTAACGTAATTGTAATAGTTGACTATGATATATATTATTTAAAAATTTAAATAATATTACCTTTCTTTATTTTCGTTTATATCTAATAGTAAATGGAAGCTTCCTTTCTAAATCCTTACTATTCTGATTGCTTTACAGGATGTTTTGATTAATGGAATAATAAAGATAAGCACAAAAATCAACCATTGAATGCTAATAAGTGAAAATAGCCCATGAATTTTAACGGAACTGTACAATGTAAAGGCAGTTCCAGGCAAGAAAACATGAGGAGGCATTATAATGAAGCTTGCAGATTTTAAAACGGCAGAGGAAAGGGTAGCAATCTTACAAGATAAGGTAAGCGTGTTTGCTGAGCGTGCATACCAACTGGATAAGGATGATGTATTTCCTTTCGAAAACTTCCGCGATTTAAAAGAAATTGGCTACCCTTCACTAACCATTCCAAAAAAGTATGGAGGATTAGGCATTTCACTAACTGAAATGCTCAAGATGCAAGAAATCATTGCTAAAATGGATGGCTCAACGGCTTTAGGAATAGGTTGGCATATGGGAATTACGAAGCATTTAGGAGAAACAGACGCTTGGGAACCTCAAAAGTATGAATCCGTTATGAAAGATGTATTGACAAATAGTGCATTATTAAATAATGCAGCGTCTGAACGAGCCACTGGTAGTCCTACTAGGGGTGGGCGACCAGAAACTACAGCAGAACGAACCAATGACGGCTGGCTTGTTAATGGAAGAAAAACATTTACAACATTAGCACCAGTGCTTTCATATTTTATAGTAAGTGCTTCTATAAAGGGAACGGATAAGACAGGGAATTTTTTAGTAGAACGCGAACGTGACGGTGTATCTATTGATGAGACTTGGGACTCTATTGCGATGAAAGGTACAGGAAGTCACGACCTAGTTTTAGATCAAGTGAAATTGGACGACAGCGATTTTGTCGAGGAGCTTTCATCAGAGAAAAAACCAGCAGCTGGTTGGCTGCTCCATATTCCTGCATGTTATTTAGGTATTGCTAGAGCAGCCCAGGAAACTGCCCTACAATTTGCTTCTAGCTACTCTCCAAATAGCATTAAGGGGACCATCTCCGACTTACCAAACGTACAGCAAAAACTAGGAGAAATGGAACTTCTATTAATGGAAAGCGAATACTTTCTCTATGGTGTATCAGAAAAATGGGACCATGCTACGATAGATCAGCGCTCAGAAATGAAACCTCTGTTAGGCGCAGTAAAACTATCCGTTGTTAATAAAGCCATTGAAGTAGTTGATTTAGCGATGCGAATTAACGGAGCGCGTAGCCTATCTAGCAGTAACCCACTTCAACGATACTATAGAGATGTTCGTGCTGGATTGCATAATCCACCAATGGATGATATGACCATTATACAATTAGCATCAAAAAGTATAAGCGAATTTAGAAACAACCTATAATTATTTTAAAAGTCATTCGTACACTAGCAAAGAACATGTTTATTTTACGATTCTTTCAGAGCTTCTGTTTTTCTATTTTTAGATAAACTATTTCTATGCCACGCTTATAGCAATTTACGAGATACATGAAAAGATTGCCCCTCTCTTGACCTTCTAGGCTAGATGTGAGGCAATCTTTTCTAGTTTTCAACGACTTCATAACAGACTACTACGTATAGAAAATGAACCATTTAAAACAATTTAGCTTTCACTTGTAGATATGTGATACTAGTTTGTTGTTCGAAATAAAAACTTAAATTCTAGCTAATTATCAAAAGATATACTTATTTCTCTACTTCTTCAACTCCTTCATTCCCCCTTTTTTATCTTTGACATACTTTTGAAATAAAAATGTAAGATTAGAATGAAGACATTTGAGGTAATACTATATAAGATACTATTGTTAAAATATGGATGCATTGATATCGAGATAAGGGGTGTCGTACATGAAGGGAATCATTTTAGCTGGGGGAAGTGGTTCAAGACTTTCTCCTAGCACAGACAGTATCAATAAGCACTTGCTAGCAGTCTATGACAAGCCAATGATCTACTATCCATTATCTGTTCTCATGCTTGGGGGTATTAAGGAAATCATGATTATTAGTACACCCGAAGCTAAGCCAAGATTTGAAGAACTGCTCGGAGATGGTTCATCACTAGGTATTACCTTGAAGTATAGTGAACAAAAACAACCTAATGGCATTCCAGAAGCTTTAACACTTTCTAAGCATTTTTTAAAGAATGACGCTGTCACGTTAATTCTAGGAGATAATATATTCTACGGACAAGGGTTTACAACACTACTTCGCCATGCGCTTAGAAATCATAAGCATGCAACTATTTTTGGTTACCGTGTAAAGGACCCAGGTCGTTTCGGTGTCGTAGAATTTGACCATCGACAAAAGGCAATATCACTCGAAGAAAAACCGGAGGAGCCAAGATCTGACTTTGCCGTGACTGGACTTTATATATACGACAATCAAGCTGTGAAACTAGCAAATACATTAAAACCATCAGCAAGAGGAGAACTCGAAATCACAGATTTAAATAAAGCATATTTAAGACGAGGGCAGCTAGATGTAGAACTGCTTGGCAGAGGATTTGCTTGGATGGATGCTGGAACCCATGAATCACTGTTTGACGCATCGGAATTTGTTAAAATTACTCAACAACGTCAAGGGTTTAAGTTAGCTTGTCTCGAGGAAATCGCCTATTACCTAGGGTATATTTCTAGGGAGCAATTATATAAAAAAGGAAAAGCGATGAAAAAAAACGATTATGGAGCCTATCTATTAGAAATCGCTGACCGTAAACACACACAACAATATTGGGATACTATTGATCGTAATCCAATGCTAGGGCTGGTTGAATAATGAAAACAAATAAATCTACTATCTTAATTACTGGCGGCGCAGGGTTTATCGGTGCTAATTTCATTCCATATTTCATGAAAAAACACCCAGACTATACTATTATCAATCTCGATAAACTGACGTATGCAGGTAATCTATTACATTTAACCGAGGTAAGTGATTCACCTAA
The DNA here is from genome assembly GCF_947495635.1 of uncultured Virgibacillus sp. Classification (NCBI taxonomy): domain Bacteria; kingdom Bacillati; phylum Bacillota; class Bacilli; order Caryophanales; family Bacillaceae; genus Virgibacillus; species uncultured Virgibacillus sp. The sequence goes on from NZ_CANMAB010000024.1 coordinate 33,806, forward strand.
CTACCATTTTATTCATGGAGATATTACGGATGAACAACTTGTTACAACTATATTCAATCGCTATGATATCGGTGGTGTTATTCATTTTGCAGCTGAATCACATGTAGATAGATCTATTGAAGATGCTAACCATTTTATTCAAACAAATGTGCTTGGAACCATGGTGTTACTACAAATTGCCAAAAATGATTGGCAAAGAAAGCGGCAATTACAACACAGACGATTCCATCATATCTCTACAGATGAAGTTTACGGTTCATTAGGTGAAAAAGGGAAATTTACGGAGACAACACCTTATAATCCTCGAAATCCCTATAGTGCATCAAAAGCTGGGGCAAATATGCTCGTTAAAAGCTTTGGATACACGTACGGAATGGATGTAGTGGTGACGAGTAGTTCAAATAATTACGGTCCAAAACAGCATGATGAAAAATTAATTCCAACCATTATTCGAAAAGCACTAAAAGGGGAAGCAATTCCTATTTATGGTGACGGATCTAATATTCGTGATTGGTTATATGTGTCAGACCACTGTGGTGCACTCGATCTTGTTTTTCATCATGGGAAATCTTTGGAAAAATATAATATTGGTGGTTCCAATGAACAGACAAACATAGCAATTGCTAAGAAGGTTTGTCACATTTTAGATGAGCTAACTCCTGAGTCTAAAAGGGAAAATGGCCTTTCTTCGCATGGGGAGCTTATCACGTATACAAAAGATCGCCCTGGACATGATCAACGTTATGCCGTTGACGATCAAAAAATACGAACAGAATTGGGCTGGAAACCGGTAGAGGACTTTCATACCGGCCTTCAGAAGACTATAAAATGGTATATAAGGCAATGGGCGAAAAGCAAAGTCCATTAATTTCTGTAGTTATTCCGGTCTACGGCTGTACACAATGCCTCCGTGAATTATGCAGTCGAATCAAAACTACGATAGAAGAGATTCCAGCCCAATACGAAATCATTCTAGTTAATGATGCTAGTCCGGATAATGCTTGGCAGACCATTAAAGATTTGAATAATAAAGATAAACAAATTAGAGGATTGAACTTAGCTCGAAATTTTGGACAACACCATGCAATAACGGCAGGACTTGATTACACAAACGGAGACTGGGTTGTCGTCATGGATTGTGATTTACAAGATCGACCAGAAGAAATAAAAAAATTGTATGAAAAGAGTCAAGAAGGTTATGAGGTGGTTTTCGGAAAACGTATGGAACGCAGAGATAATTGGTTGAAGAAGAAGTCATCACAATTTTTCTACCGCATCTATGATTATTTTTCTGGTGGGACATCTGATTATACAATTGCCAATTACAGTATCGTATCTCAAAAAGTAGTAGTAGGCTATCGACAAATGCGAGAACAAAATCGTTTTTTTCCCTTGTTTTTGCAGTGGATGGGATATGAAAGTACCTCTATTCCAATTGAACATGACGCACGAAAAGAAGGGAAATCTTCCTATAATCTAAAGAAATTAATTACGTTAGCAACGGATGCGATTATTTCCCAATCTAATAAGCCATTGAGGCTATCCATTCAATTCGGATTTCTTATTTCTTCTGTATCCTTTATTTACGGTATGTACTTATTTGGTAGATATTTTTTCCTTGCTGAACCTGTACAAGGTTGGACAAGTGTCATGGTTTCTATCTATTTCATTGGTGGATTGATTTTCTTTAATTTTGGAATTCTAGGATTATATATCGGAAAGGTATTTAATGAAACAAAAGATCGGCCGCTTTATTTGATAAGAGAAACAACAGACAGTAAAGAATATAAAACGAACAAACGGAGCTGATAGCATGGACACATACTTAAAACCAACCCCTTGGGATAAACGGAATTTTCATATTAATACGTATGAGCTCACCAGCGCTTCAGAGGAAGCCTTACAGGAAACGAATCAAATAGAAGGACATTTCACTCTAAAGATTGATCCAACTATCAATACAGAGAAGTTGTATAAATACGGCTTTTATTATACAGATACGTTAATAGAACCAGTATGCCAAAAAAGCAAATTGAAATTATTCAAACAAGATGGTATGGAGCTTTCTAGAGATTATGATAAAGCACATATTTTAGAAATCGCTGGTGAAGTCTTTACAAATGGACGATTTCATCGTGACTTTAATATTCCTAATTTCATGGCTGATCATCGCTATAAAAACTGGGTAAATGATTTAATTCAAGCAGATAAAATTGTTGCGCTAATCTACGGAAATCATTTAGCTGGCTTCTTTGCTTATGATTCTAATAAAGTCCTTCTACTAGCGATGGATAAATCCTATCGCGGGAGAGGTCTTGCAAAATCGTTTACCAGCCATTGTGTTGATGAATTGTTTCGTATTGGCAATTATGAGGAAGTCAGAACATCGATTTCTCCTTCGAATCCGGCATCATTAAATGTTTTTATTTCATTAGGCTTCCGATTAAATGGTGCTGTAGATGTCTATCATAAATTAAATGGCTCTTTACCAGTTGGGGTGTAACAATGGGATATCTGTATATTCTTGGGACCATTGGGTTCACAGTTTATGGCCAATTAATTCTAAAATGGAAAATTGATCAATATGGAAGTTTACCAAATGCATTTATGGGGAAAATCAATTTCCTACTACAGTTATTACTAAATCCATGGATTCTATCTGGCTTGTTTTCTGCTTTTCTAGCAGCGCTATGCTGGATGGTAGCGATGACTAAGTTTGATATTAGCTATGCATATCCTTTTATGAGTCTTTCTTTTGTACTTGTATTTATACTTTCTGCTGTACTATTTGGGGAACCAGTATCTCCTCCAAAAATAGTCGGATTTTCCCTTGTGATTGCAGGTATTATTATAATGAGGTGATTCTATGATTCCGTTTAATAAACCTTGTGTGATTGGTTCAGAGATGACCGCTATCCAACAAGCTATCACGTCCAACAAAATTTCGGGTAATGGTTCATTTGGAAAAAAATGTACGAACTGGTTAGAGAACCAGTTAACTTGTGATAAAGCATTACTGACCCCTTCCTGTACCGCAGCATTAGAGATGACCGCTTTATTATTGAATGTTCAACCAGATGATGAAGTTATTATGCCTTCTTATACATTTGTTTCTACTGCCAATGCCTATGCATTACGGGGTGCTTCGATTCGATTTGTTGATATTGATCCAGGCACCATGAATATTGATCCAAAGGAAGTGGCACGGGCGATTACCGATCAGACCAAAGCCATTGTGGTCGTTCACTATGCTGGTGTAAGCTGTGATATGGATGAAATATTAACGTTAGCAAACAGCCATAATTTATGGGTTATTGAAGATGCCGCACAAGGCTTAATGAGTACATATAAAGGAAAAGCACTTGGTTCGATTGGACACATGGGAACACTTAGCTTTCATGATACTAAGAATTATACGTGTGGTGAGGGCGGTGCATTACTCATTAACGATCCTTCCCTTAGCGAACGGGCAGAGATGATCCAGGAAAAAGGAACGAATCGTTCTCAATTTATTCGTGGAGAGATCGACAAATATACATGGAGAGATGTTGGTTCATCCTATTTATTAAGTGAAATTAATGCTGCCTATTTATCCGTACAGCTTGAACACGCTAGTAAGATCCATCACGATCGTCTACATAGTTGGAACCAATACAATCACGGTTTACTAAACTTACAGCTGGCTGGAAAGATTGATTTACCAACCGTTCCCAATCCATGTGAACATAATGCACATATGTATTATATTAAAATGAAAAACCAGTCAGAAAGATATCAATTGCAACAGTTTTTAGACGAACATGAGATTGTGACAGCTACTCATTATGTTCCCTTACATAGCGCACATGCTGGGAAACAATTCGGTGCATTTATTGGTGAGGATACGCATACAACAACGGAAAGTAATCGCTTATTACGCTTACCGCTTTACTATGGGATAGGAGAAGAGGCAATTAATGATGTGGTCAACAAAATACAACTGTTTTTCCAACCATAAGCTTCTGGTAGGCATTGCTTGTCTAGTTATCGTTGCCTACCTGATGCCGTATTACATTCTAGGTGAAGACACACATATTCGTGTACACGATAATTTAGACTCCAATATCGTATGGTATCACTTGCTTGCAGAAAGTGGCCAAATTTTTAGCTTAACGGATACGATATTTCCCAACATCATTAATGGGTTACCAAGAAGTTCCCTACCTTCTGGATTAGATGCAATGGTATGGCTATATACCATGTTTGAACCCATGACAGCGTACAGCATTGGGCAAACTATCATGCGGTTCGTGGCTTTTTTCGGTATGTATCTATTATTAAAGCATTTCACTTCGTTTGGTAGGAAGATACCAATCATTACTGTTGGTTCCTCGTTAGGGTTTGCTTTATTACCCTATTGGCCATCAGGTATGCTATCGATTGCTGGATTACCACTAGCCTTGTTCTTATTTTTATCCATTCGGAAATATGGGAAAGCAACACCTTGGTATTATTGGCTAACCCTATTGCTTATCCCATTTCTGTCTAGTTTTGTGCTAACCTTTGTTTTCTTTTTAACCATCATGGGTCTAATTTGGCTTATCGATTGGATTCGCTTGAAGCAGTTTCATTGGCCGTTTTTTGGGGCAATTGCAGCAATGACAAGTATTTATGTACTAAAAAATTACCTATTAATCACGTCCATGTTTTTTAGTTCGGGATTCACTTCTCATCGCGACGCATTAAATTTAGGGCATAATTCCTTGCAACGAAGTGTAGAGTTATCATTTGAAAATTTCCTCTATGGTCATACCCATGATATGGCACAGCATTACTGGATTATTATACCGGTAATTGGGTTTGCCTTTATCATTGCAGGCTATCGGTCTATTAAACCAACATGGTTATTAGGATTATTTTTTATTAATTTTTCCCTTTCCATCTGGTATGCATTTTGGTATTGGGAGGGATGGCGTGTAGTGAAGGATAATTTTATGATTGCCAACACCTTCAATTTTGCCCGGATTCACTTTTTCGATCCAGCTATTTGGTACATCTGCTTTGCTTTAGCATTGGCAATTATTTGGAAACACCTTCGCTTTGGTAGATTCATTGCTGTTTTTTTAATTATTGCTCAATGCGGGCTGGTTTTATTTCCATTAAATGAGGAAAGTAAATATAATTCTATTGGCACACCGACATTTAAAGAATTTTATTCTGAAGAATTGTTTACTGAAATTCAGTTATATATTGGTAAGAATCTCGAAGATTACCGAGTGGTAAGTATTGGAATGCATCCAACTATCGCACAGTACAATGGGTTTTATACGCTGGATACATACAATAACAGTTTTCCTTTGGGTTATAAACAAGCGTTTAGGAGAATTATTGCGGACGAACTTGAAAAAAATCCATTGTTAGAGAATTATTTTGATACGTGGGGCGGTAGATTATATATGTATGTAGCTGAACACGGTGAAAATTATCTCTATACCAAAAATCGGAATGACCCAATTGAAGATCTGGATATAAATACGAAGGCATTGAAAGATCTGGGAGGAGAGTATATCTTAGCAGCTGTACCTATTAATAATGCAGAGGAACTTCATCTCACACTAGAGAAGACATTCGAACACCCTAATGCTGCATGGAAGATTTGGCTTTATCATGTAGATTAGTGGAATCGCGCAAGCTCAACGGCAGAGCTGCGCGACCTTTTATGAAATGTGTGATTTCTAGTGAGCAGTATATATACAGGACTATTCTCCATTTCCATGCATTAACTATCCATATTTTGATAATCCCATAGCAACTTCCATTCTCCATCAACCTCTGCCATATAAACATCCTGTATTAAGGTAGAATTACCGTATTTCCCGTTAAAATGTTGAGAGACGGTGATTCGATAAACGATCGGAATTGGTTCTCCCTCTACTGTAGGAAGCCAATTCTTCATTTCCTCGATATCTCCAAAGCTATATGTGAAATGGAGTACTCCAAAATAATTCATAATGACATCTGATCGATCCTGAATATACGTTCCTTTTGGAAATTTTTCTTTCATCATTGGATGCAACATTTCCCAGGACTCAGAAAAAGCTCCTCTTTGCTCATAGGCGTAAAATTCCTCGGCAGCCTCCTCTGCTTGATGCTCTGGTGATGATGCAACAACAAAATATATGGTGCCCGCAACAGCAATAGCAAGTATAAAAAGCAATAGTAATAGTTTATGCAAAGTTTCATCTCCTTTTTATGCTTGCTACCATATTATTCATAGCTACAACAAATTATTATTAGAACGACTAGTAACATTCATCTTCAACTAATTCATTAGCTTAACTCGAAAAATATTACAGAAAACCGAGAAAGATACACCTCTTAAATAAACAATTTATAGGGACTGGTATAGAAAAGGCTATGGGAGAAGAAAATTTTGTGAAGCCCCAGGAGTCAGTATGCTTTACTAGAGACAAAACCTCGCCCGCGGAAATCATAGTATTTTAATGGTGCGACGATAGAACCTATTTTAAGTAATGAAACCGTTCGGGTTAGGATCTGGATAAAATTCGTCTCTCCCAGCCTCCTTGCATCAATCCTCAATATATACAGAATCGATAATGGTTCGTTCGAAAGTAGAACCTTTCTTTGTTTTTCCACTAATGTCTACGGTAATATTATAAGCTTGATTTTTCTTTGGAAATGTTAGATTTGTAGACATATCTACATTTCCTTTCGTTGAAAATGACTTTACTTCGTTCATCGTTCCAGACTCCACTATTTTATAGCTGGCTTTTAAGCTATCTTCTTGAATGAAGGAATCATCAGTCTTTAATTGATAATAAAATGATTTATTTTTACTATTTTTATTCATATTCGATACTAGATTCCACTTCCTTGGAGTATCATAATTGGCAACAAGCAAATAGGCACTATCCTGTTTACTCCCTAGTTCAACCATCCATTCTCCAGAGACAGGATTTTTTACTGGAATTGTATATGCAGTAGCTCCTGTAAATATCCCTCCGGATTCTTGAGTTGTTGCTTGCGTAGCTATATACGATTTGCCCGATGGATCTATTAATGCAAGCTGATTTAATTCATGAGCCGCATAAACTTGCACTGTTATCTCGTCTACACCATCTTCAATCGGTAGAGAAAGCTGATCGCTCTTATTTTGAACTAGCGAATTACCACGTACTAAATGGTCTGAGGTGGGTAATGGCATTCTATAGGAGCTTGGTGAGAAGCTTCTTCCAGGCACCGATTCATCCGCTATGAAGCTCTCAAAGACAGGAAATATGACTTCACTGCGAACTGAAGTATGATTCCAGTCTCCTATAGCAATTTCTTGACCACCCGGTAAATTACTACTAACAGCTGTTACTACACCATCATTATCTCCATAACTAGAGAGATAGACGCCACCATACCAAGTAGCAGAGAATATGGACCCCCAATCCGTTCCTCCAAGCGTATAAATATCGTTGTAGTATGCATATGGTTCAGAATCAGTGATGGAGCGAAAATGCTCCATATATCCTGTCTCCACTGCAGTAGTGCCTTCCCCTTGCATACCGAGTAAATCTGCCAGCCAACCAGCCCAGGAGCTATTTGCCAAATCTGCTAGCTGTGAGCCATGATGTGGACTAGAAAGCGTAATAATATTATCTACATATTGCCATGCATCATAATATGTTACTGCAGCCTGAGCATCAACTCCTCCTTTACTATAGGCAACTAATGTAATTGGCTGGCCATTAAAATGCGCGGCTATTTCTTCAATTTTGTCAGCAAGTAGTCTTCCGTTATCCCACATATCAGCCGAAGCCCCACCAGCATCGTATAGCTGAACAAATGCCGTATGATAGCCTGCCTCATAGGCTGCCTCATACAAACCATTGTCTTCCCAAAAGATCTGAGCCACATTGTTTAATCCTGGGACAAATAATAAGACAGGTGCTCCCTCTTGTGGATGTTCAGGTGTCTCCCCAACAAACCATTCTCCTGGTGTTTCATCGTTACCGTTATTTCCTTTCCCAAATACCGTTATGTCGTCACCCTTGCCTACAAGTCGTGGACTAGCTATACCTTTTGCTTGTGCTGCTACATAACACGGAATGGATATTACAAGTAAACCGAAAAGAAACATAACGAGCAGTCGAATCGTCATCTCTTCTCCCCCATTCAGAATATTAGTGGTAGTTACTATATAAACATCATTGTAAAATGATGGAACTGAAAAGGGCTTTTACTCCTTTATATTTATGAAAAACAGGGCTTCTTTAATAACTAACTAAAGTAAAGAAGTTATAAAGCGATGATTATTTAAAACACTACAGCCTTTTATTTTAAAAACTGCTGAATTCGTAGCCAACGAATTCAGCAGTTGTTCACCATAGATGTATCATCGTTTGTACATAAATCTGTACCATAATATAAAATACGATTGCATATTTAAAATTAAAGCGAATCCCATTTTTAAAACCATTTAAACCGTTCGAGGCACTTAAAATAATTACTGGCATTATCAGAGGTGAAATTAAAATAGAGATGACGCTACCAGATGCGACTGCTAATACAATTAACTCAGGAGGATATGGTAGAGCGATATTTTCTAATATTCCTGCTACTAAAACCATCACGGTTAATGGTCCCATTCCAATAAACCCAAGGAAAATCACAATAAATGGAAGAAGATATAGGATATTAATAAATGGTAGCATCTCTTGCAACGCATAAACACCATCCACTACATAATCACCAAAATTTGTTTGATTTAACGCATAAATTAATACTCCTGCACCGAGCATAATGCTAAGCTGATATGATTGATTTGTCATATTTTGCTGAAAGTAAATTTTCGCTTCTTCTACAAATTTTTTCGGTTTCTTTTTGACCACGTAATAGAAGCAAGTCCAGATTATCACTGTTAGAGGAATTACCATCATTAGATCCGTGGAAAAAATGGCATGGATAATAAAGATTGATCCAAATAAACTAATTAAGAAAAACGGAGCAAAATTCGCTCATTCCTTATCACTACATGCTCAGATTTACGCTTCCTCTAGTAGCTATTATGGAATAATAGCTACTGCTTGACCACCACT
>NZ_CANMAB010000025.1:0-42783 GCF_947495635.1 uncultured Virgibacillus sp.
GGTATAATGTTTAAACATAAAGGATACCTCTTTTCTAAGTTTTTGTGTAGTTACTTTAACTTTATCAGAAGGTATCCTTTTTGCGTATATAAATATTGAAAAAAGTAAAAAAAGTGATACGCCCTAAATTGGCGTACCACTTTTTTCAGTTACTGGGTTTTGTCCCAGCCCCTTTTTATATTTTTATATTCCAGTTAATAATACCTGCCTCTTTTGCTGAATTAAACGCGATTACTAGTAGTGGACCGAGTATAAATCCGAATAGACCTAGGAGTTTTAGTCCAATGAACATGGATATTAAGGTGGCTAATGGTGACAATCCTATATGCTGTCCCATCACTTTTGGCTCAACTGTTCGACGGATAGCAAGTAGGATAACAGCAAGCACGGCGAGTTGAATCCCCATCCCCGTATCGCCAGCTAGGAACATAAATATCGACCAAGGTCCAAGGATGGCAATTGAACCAATGATTGGAATTAAGTCAATCACCCAAATGATTAATGACATAATAATCGCTACTTCAGGTGCTATGAAAAATAATCCAATCAATGTTACAGCTAGAATAATAAGGCTCACAAGAAACTGAGCTTTGAAGAAACCCAAAAATACACTCGTCAGCCTTGCGTTCATAAACGATACTTTTTCTGCTGTTTCTTTCGTCATTACGTGATACATTTTGGCCTTTAGCAATGGTAGTTCAACCATAAATAAAAATAAAGCAATTAAATAGACAATGAAACTAATTAAGTATTGAGGAACCGTTGCAAATACTTGTGCAATTCGATCAAGCGTGAATTTCTCTTTAGCAGTTTCACTTAGTGCATTCAAATTGGCTTCGATGCTAGATGATACCTGATTAACAAATTCAGATGGTAAATCATCTGTATATTGCTGAACTTCTGTTTCCCATTCCCTATAGATTCGGTTCAATTCATTGAAATGAGAAGGCACATCTTCAACAAAATTAACTACTTGTGTGACAGCCCTTGTAACAGTAAAGGTCCCTGCTACTCCAAGTACGATTAAAAACAGTAAGAAAACGATAGTCACTGAGATTTTTCTGTTGACTTTTAATCTTCTTTGAATTAGTCGAATTACTGGATTTAGGAAAAGGGCAGAAACAAATGCTACAATCAAAGGTATTGATATGGGCAAAATAAAAATCGCAACTAAAATGATGAATATACCTAAAAAAATGAGTGTCCAATGGCGTTTTGTTATATTTCGAAACAACTTATTACGATGGCTCCTTTCCTAGAAAAAACAGTTACAAATATATAAAAAATATAGCATTTATTTTTGAATTTGAACAGAATAATATTTCTAAAAACTTCCATGCACAACGGCTTATATACTTTTTATATCTAAATGTTATGTTACATATATACATGGAATGTGTAAAAAAACCGGCTACTCTCATACTTAGGAGTAGTCGGCTGCTAGTTATTTATTGATTGAATTGTTCAATTTCAGATTTCACTTTACTAACTAAGTTATTTGCACGTTCAACTAAATTTTCTGGAAAGCCTTCTTCCTCTCCATATTCAACCCCATGCGGGTAATAGTGCTTTCCTAATAAAGGTGTCATTAGTTTGATGACGGCGTTTCCACGATCGACATCACCTTCAACAGCATAGCCTTGAATTCGAATGTAGTATGTAATATTCTTTTCTTTGGAATCCATTCGGTAATCATAAGTGACACGTTCATAATCCCATTGACCTGCACGAATAAAAGCATGTTTAGCAGTTAAATGATCCAGTGGCTTTAAATCAATAACCAAGTCTTCCAATCCTGTATTTTCTAATCTCATTTTATCCACCTCACCTAATAGTCCTCACTATACTATATTAGTATGAATTGCAAGAACTTGCAATTGAAAAGACATATTGAAAAATAGGATAAATTCCTACAGGATGACTGCTAATATAACTATTGGATATTCGCAGGACTGAAATTGTTGTAACGGGTTCTATTTGCGTATTTTGAAAGTGAAATTATTTGCCGAACTTGGCATTTTTTTATATGATTACCATTAAAATAATAGAGAAGATAGCATGATTTATATATTAGAATCATATATATACCATAAAACGTAAAAGGAGACTATATAATGCGATTTATTAAAAGCATCATACTTTTATCTCTATTAGCGGTAGTAGGATTCTATTTCTTGGAGCAAAATGATATGTCTCCGGAAGCAACAATAGAATCAATTAGTGATTCGGTAAAAGAAAAGCAACAATTACTTAAAACAAAAGTTGTACCTGAGAAAAAGGAAGAAATTCCATTAGCAGGTGAACTTTTTCAATGGTTTGGTAAATCAACCGATGCATTAATTCAAAGCATGGGAAAACCTACTAGAAAAGATCCAAGTGCTTACGGATACACTTGGTGGGTTTATACGGATCAAAAAGAAACCTATGTGCAATTTGGGGTGGCAGATGATAAAATTCAAACAATCTATGCAACTGGAAATAATATTAACATAAAGCCTGTTACACTGGGCGAGTCTTATGAAAACATAAGCAAACAGTTTAATTTTTCAGATGAAGTAACTTATCGAAATGGATTAACTTCATATACGTTTATGCTTAAAGATGAAGATAAAAAAATGCGGCCACTCGTAAAATTATCCGATTCTGTCTTTATGCAACTCTATTTCGATACATTTACGAATACATTATCCTCTGTACGAGTGTTAGAAGCGGAAACGTTATTAAAGCATCAGCCTTATGAGCTTCAGTACCGAGGGAATTTGCCTGAGCAGCCCGATTTAACAAACGAACAATGGGCAAAGGTAGAGGAAGGTATGGAACAACAGATTTTTGATATAACAAATGTGATGCGACATAAGCAAGGGAAAACAACGTTAAAATGGGAAAAATCTGTAGGTGAAGTAGCATTTCTGCATAGTAAAGATATGTCAGATAATAATTATTTTTCCCATTCTAGTTTAGATGGAAGAGGTTTAAAAGATCGGTTAGATGAAGGGAAGGTTTCATTCGTATCAGCAGGTGAGAACATTGCCGCGCAATATCCAGATGCTGCAGCTGCTATGGAAGGATGGTTGAATAGTGAAGGGCATCGAAAGGCATTGCTGAGTGATGATTATACCCACCTAGGGGTAGGCGTTTACCGCTTATATTATACACAAAATTTCTTAGCAAAAGCGTTCTAATTGTAAGCAAGCGAAGATTTATAATGCTTCGCTTGCTGATTTTGAATCACATCTATCATGCCTATGCATAGAATAAATAGTGCATATGACTATGTATTAAAAGAGGTGATGAGGATGAGTGACCAGAAACTACACCCTTCAGTCCTTGAATTTAAGCAATTTATCAACGAACATCCCAAGCTGATTGAGCATATAAGAAAAAGTGGTAGACCATGGCAGGAAACATATGAAAAATGGGTATTACTAGGTGAAGATGACCCTTTTTGGGAAAAATATAAGGGTGATAAATCGCAAACAAAAACCCAAAAAGAAAAAGCAAAAAAGGAAAAAAATTCAGAGCTATTCAGTCAGTTAATGAAAATGACAGAATCAATGGATCTAGAAAAAATTCAAAAGCAAATTGAACAGTTTAGTGACTCCATTACGACGATACAAGAACTTATTGGACAATTTCAACAAAATAAAAGCACTTCTTCACAACAACCAAATGAAAGAATGGGATGGTTTCGCGACTAAGGAGTGAAAATATGGATCCGAATTCCTATAACTACTTACGACAAAATCCTGAATTATTACGATTTGTTAGACTTAATCCTATCTGGTATCGATATTTATCACGAGATCCTAATCTTATCGAAGACATGAGAAAGGAGTCCAAACGCTTCTATGGAAAAACATTTCCTCAGCAGGTAGAGAAAGTAAATAATCACATTCAAATGGTGGGAATGTTAATGCAGTTTGCTGGAGCGATGAAGGATTAATTATTTTCAGAAAGCAGGAAAAGTGATAAGATAAGGATGGAGGTGGATAGGATGATTGCGACAATGGAATATGTAGATATTCTAGATCGGTCTGAGCAGCTTGGTAGAATGATTTTAGACTCAGACGTTATGGAAGCCTATAATCGATCTCAGCAGGAACTTGATGAGGACCAACATGCACAACGGCTTATACAAGCATTTATAGATATAAAAAGTCATTATGAAGATGTTCAACGTTTCGGTAGATATCATCCAGATTATAATGCGATTATGAAAGAAGTTCGAAGAGTAAAAAGGGAGATGGACATGAATGATAAAGTTGCTTCCTTTAAGATAGCTGAACGTAATCTACAAAAATTGCTGGATGAAATTAGTAATTATGTTGCTCATAGTGTAAGTGAGCAAGTCAAAGCCCCACAAGATGGTGCTGCATTATCCGATAGTGGATGTGGTTGTGGTAGCGGTGGCGGATGTGGATGTGCATCTTAAATGATGGAAAAAGTATATTATTTTTAGCGAGGTAACTTATGCGAACAAAACGTCAAGGAATTGTGGTCTGGTTTCAACATATGAAGAATCTAAAGCAAATTAAGCGCCATGGTCATTTTTTATACAGTTCAAAGAAAATGAAATATGCTGTATTATATGTCGATCAAGAGGAAATAGAAAAAGTAGAAGAAAAATTATTAAGGCTTTCTTTTGTTTCTAAGGTTGAGCGCTCCTACAAGCCTTTTGTTCGAATTGATTTTGAAAATGCGAAACCAGATAAGGCTAAACAATATGATTATAAAATGGGGATATGACGGAAAAGCTGCGAATTGATTGTTCGCAGCTTTTCGTTTGAAACAATTCTCTTATACAAAAGAAAAAACCTGCAGAAATGATTCTACAGGTCCCTTTGTTTTCTTGTTAGAAAACAAAAAGGCAAAGGGAGAGGAGAAACCGGAAGAAGAACTTATGGGGAAGAGTAAGTCTTCTCCGTGTTTTGAAACAACCAAGCTAACCTTTAGCTGTCTCATTATGTTAGTATGGTCGATCATAAGGATAATATACACCTAGCTAAAAAATTTTTTCAATGAATTCTTGTTTTCGTTTTCATACTTTTGTGGTAGGATAAATGTCGAATAGGGTAAAATCGAGGTGGAATAATGCGTATAATAGCTGGTGAGTATAAGGGAAGGCAGCTAAAAGCTGTACCAGGGAAGACAACTAGGCCAACAACTGATAAAGTAAAGGAAGCAGTTTTTCAAGTGATTGGTCCATTTTTTCAGGGTGGGAATGCATTAGATCTCTTTGCAGGTAGCGGCTCGCTTGGATTTGAAGCATTAAGCCGCGGTGTGGAGAAGGTTGTATTCGTAGACAAACACCCAAAGGCAGTACATACCATTAATGAAAATAGTAAACAACTGAAGTTGGAAAATAGAGTGGAAATTTTCCGCGCAGATGCATTTCGTGCAATTCACGCCGCAGCTAAACGTGAACTGGATTTTCAACTCGTTTTACTCGATCCTCCTTATGGAAAGGTAAACTATGAAGAGTTAATCAACGAAATGATTCAACTTCGGCTTATAAAACAAGGTGCTTGGATATATTGTGAGCATGACATGTCTGAAAAACTGCCATCGGATCACCCATATTTAAACGTAGTAAAACAAACCCATTATGGTGGTACGATAGGAATCACCATTTATAAAATGAATGAGGAAGGGAGCGCTTATCTTGACTAGATTGGCGATATGTCCGGGCAGTTTCGATCCTGTGACGTATGGACACTTAGATATCATACAACGAGGAGCAAAGATCTTTGATCAGGTTATTGTAGCCGTATTCAATAATCAATCAAAGGCCCCTTTATTTAATGTAGAAGAACGTATCAACTTATTGGAACAATGTACAGCAGATTTACCAAATGTATCTATTGATTCATCAAATGGTCTATTAATGGATTATGCAAGGTCAAAAAATGCGCAGGCAATTATTCGTGGTCTTCGAGCTGTAAGTGATTTTGAGTATGAGATGCAAATTACTTCGATGAACCGGAAATTAAATGAAGATATCGAGACTTTTTTTATGATGACAAATAACCAATATTCATTTTTAAGCTCAAGTATCGTGAAAGAAGTTGCGAAGTATAAAGCGAATGTTAGTGATCTAGTTCCTAATGTTGTAGAAGCAGCATTAGAGCAAAAGTATAATTAATGGACAAAAGAATGAAGAAGCAATAAAAAACGAACAATAATTAGTTGAAATTAATTATCGTTCGTTTTTTAATTAGAATTATTCATTTAGCACCTGAAATAAGCGAGACTCCGGCGGGAACAGCACGAGTCCGAAGATCCACTTAGTAACTTGTTTTTCTTTACCAAGTTAGCTGAGACCGTTCCCGCGGAAAGCGCGTATAGTTTCACGGTGTGGCGATGATACTTCTATTGATAACATGATTATTCGTATTTTGAGTAAAAGAAGTTGTGTTTTGTCCCAGCCTCTTTTTATAGTCTAGGAAATTATAAAATTTGCCCATCTGGATAATTATGGGCGTGTTAAGCTGCGTTCAGCTCCCAGCGCCCATGAATCGCCCTAATCTAAGTCATCATCGGCGTGAATCCTCTATCTCCGTTGACTCGCTCCAGTCGCTGCGTTTCTAATCGAGCGCTTGCGCTTTTATTTATACAGCTAACCATCGCTTTATTTTGCAGCATTTAGTCGAATAGCAATTATAATAATAGAAATTCCTAGGGAAATGATGGTAATGATTGGACCATATGTTATTATTTTCTCCAATACCATATTCCAAATATTTTCATGAACGGCTTGCGATACAGCGATATGATCGGAATCAAATGCTTGTTTATTCAAATATAACGGTTTATAAAGGACGATAGTAAGGATGGCAGCAATCATTCCATGAAGAATTCTAGCAAAAAAATAAGGCGCAAAACGAATATCTGTTTTTGCAAGTATGCTCGCAACTTGTGCTTGAACCGACAAACCATTAAAACCTAAAATAAAACTTACTAAGATAGCTTTTGTTAGAAGCGTATCACTTGTTATTCCTGAAATGCTCTGCGCACCAATTGTTATCTCGAAAAGTCCAGATAATAGAGGTAAACCAAATTCGGGAGACATAGAAAATAATTGTAAAATATGTTGGAAAAATACAGATATGAATGTGGATATACCAGTTAAAAAGAATAACTTTGTAAGCACAGAAAATAAAATGATAAATCCACCAACCATTACTAGTGTTTTAACAGAATGAAGGACAGCATCTCCGAGAATTTCTCCTAATGGTCGATTGTCCATTAATCTTGTTTCATGCATATCTTTAAATGCTTTAACGATTGATACTCTCCCACGAACTTCCCTTCTCATCATATCTTGTTTTTCTTTGTTTTTTCCATAGAATCGCATACAAATACCAACAAATGCATTACTAATATAATGACAAGCAGCTAGTAATATTCCTAGTTTTGTATCGTGGAAAAAACCAACAGATACTGCTGCAAAAATAAATAATGGGCTGGAGGCATTAGTAAATGAAACTAATCTTTCAGCTTCAATTTGTGTTAATTGTTTTTCTTCTCTTAGTCTACTTGCGATTTTGGCGCCAGTAGGATAACCACTTGCCATCCCCATAATCCATCCAAAGCTTCCAACACCTGGAATATTAAATAAAGGGCGCATGATTGGTTCAAATAGTACGCCAATAAATTTCACGACACCAAAACTGATTAGTAGTTCAGCAGTTATAAAAAAAGGTAATAGTGATGGGAATACCACTTCCCACCAAATACTTAAGCCACGGATACTGGCTTCAAATGTTTGATCTGAAAATTGTATTAGTGAAAATGCGATAAATGCCGTTGTCCCAGAAAGAAGGATTGTTTTAACTATTTGTGACAATGTTGCGCCTCCTAATTGTTAGCCTTGCTCTGTACTTATTCGTATGATAGTAGTAGAATTGGAATATCATTAGGAGAAAGCGCGTTCTCCTAATGCGATGTACAAGTCTATATAAATATACGCACATACCTAGCGAATTTATGCCATACACTTTTAAAACAGATGGTGTTAGTGGAACATAGTGGAGGGTAAAGAAATGACAAAAAAATACTTGGCTAGCTTACTTCTAATGATAGTTGCTGTTTATTTTTTAGCGGCATATCAGCTTCCATTTTATATTTATAAGCCTGGTGGTGCAGATGCGCTCAATCCAATTGTTGAAGTAGAAGAAGGTTATGAAAGTAAGGGAGATATGCATCTTGTTACAGTTAGTGGCGGACAAGCTACACCAGTACAATACATATTGGCAAAGGTGCTACCTCATCATCAAATAGTTCCTATTGAAGAAGTTTTCCCCGATGGTATAACAGATGATGAGTATATGCATGCTCAATTGCAAATGATGGAAAATTCACAAGAAGCATCGACTGTAGTTGCATATAAAGCTGCACATCAAGATATATCAATCGATTACAATGGCGTATACGTTGTTTCAATTGTTGAAAATATGCCTGCTGATGGGAAATTACAAATGGGAGATCGAATTATTGGAATTGATGGAGAGGAGATTAAAGAAGCGAATGATTTAATTCATTACGTAGAAGAAAAAAAGGCTAACGAAACAATTACTGTAGATTTCGTTCGTGACGAAAAAGAGATGTCTGTAAAGATTACACTCGAATCATTAGCTGATTTAGGTAATAAGCCTGGAATAGGTATTCGATTAGTAACTGATCGTGCGGTTTCAGTAAACCCTCAAGTACATTTTTCTAGCGGGAAGATAGGTGGTCCTAGTGCAGGACTCATGTTCTCTTTGGAAATTTATGATCAATTAACGGAAGAGGATTTGACGAAGGGTTATGAAATCGCAGGTACGGGCGAAATAGACTATGACGGTAACGTACATCGAATCGGGGGAATCGATAAAAAAGTGGTTGCTGCTGATAAAGAAGGTGCGGATATCTTTTTTGCTCCAAACGAGGCAGGTAATGGTGAGACAAATTATGAAATCGCACGTAAAAAGGCAGCGGAAATAGAAACAGATATGAAAATAGTCCCTGTTGATACATTTGAAGATGCGCTTGATTATTTACAGCAGTTGAAGTAAATAAAAAACAAGACCTAGATTTTTTATAGGATAGGTCTTGTTTTTTAATGCTATTATAATATTTTAATCGGTGGTTGGATTTCTTGATTACGTAGAGCTAATTTTACATCTGGAGCAAGAATACTATAATAGGCATCACTTGCTCTTTCTTCCATTTCTAACATCGGATGCATGGTACGACCCAACTTCTGAATAAGAGGAACATCTATTTTCTTCTTCTGTTGATGAATATAAGCTTGCCCCGTTTTATTAAATCCAAGTACACGAACGTAAGCCATCTTGGATGGATTACATAAGATGTCGATTTCTTTCTTTTTGGTATTCGTCAATATATGTACGAACATACGTTGTAATCGTGTCCATGTGTAACGCTTTGTTTTTAGCGTCTGCATCCATTCTCCAAATGAATGAACACTCCTAGCAGCTTTTTTTAATCGATGTTCAAGCCCTTCATCTACACCTTGAATCATAGAAAGTTCCTGTAGCGACATAGTTGTTACACGATAGTGTAGAAATGGAAAATAATTTTCCCAAACATGCCAAGTTCCAGCGCGTTGATTATAATTTTCTAATTCCATTTTTGTTGTATCAGGAATAGAGTTGCTAATTTCATGTGTGATCGTGTTTCTTTCTGTTAGAGTTTTTCGTATACTGGTTGCACTGGCAATTGATCCTGAAATTGTTTCATCATGGTAACCACTTTGGGAGCGTTGGACAGTTAATGGTCTAATCGGGAGATTATGATCCATAATGGTTTTTACATAACTAAACCCTAGAATATTATTTGGTTTGGTTAAATCCATTTCATCAGTAGATAAGCTAATATGACGGTATGCTGCTTTACTAGCTTCTGGAAAAGATATTCCGGAATTTAACTGGTCTCTAAGAACGTTTTGATAGTCTTGTTGATTTGTTTTTAATCTGTGATAACTGTTTATAAAATTGTCAATATTGCCTGATTCACTACCAAAGCATAAGCTAGATACACCTAATTCGCTTAAGGTTAAAACTGCTCCCTTAGCAAATAAATCACTGCTTTGCACAGCGAATGGATATGGTAACTCAACTACTAAATCAATTCCCTTGCTTAGGGCCGCTCTTGCACGATAAAATTTATCCATAATTGCTGGTTCTCCTCTTTGTAGGAAGGACCCACTCATCACGGCTATCATACATTCTGCCTGACTTATTTTTCGAGCTTCCTGTATATGATATACATGCCCGTTATGAAATGGATTATATTCAACTACTAGCCCACATGCTTCCATTTTCATCATCTCCTAGTTCAAATAAAGTTTCACTTTATTACCGGTAACCTGGGCAGTAAATCTAGATGAAAAAGTAATAACACGTAGAGGAAATTGCCCGTAGAAGCCCGATTGGTTCAACTAACATTCAGAAGTAGTACACTTTTGAATAAAGTGTCACTTTATTGTATCAAAAAATAGATTATTTCGCATTTGGTCTACTGTTATGATGACTAGTGATAGGAGTGATCGGGAACACTCTATATAAAGGATATAGCTAATCAATTAGTTTTGTATTCTGTAAAGAAAATATGTTGACAAAAGTCTTTTTTTCTTTTAAAATTACTCTTGTTGCCTTGAGGTGATTATATTGAAATTTGCATTAGCTCAATTAAAGAAAAGTGCTTATAATGAACCATTCACTTTTGATGAAAAAGTAAATGTTTCTGAACTGGAGACAATGAATAACGATATTCGTCAAATTGAACCAGTTCGTGTTCATGGACAGTGTTTTTTTCAAGGAGACCAAATCATTTTTTCATTGGAGATTAGTGGAGAGATGATACTTCCTTGTGCGCGAACACTAGTAGATGTCCCGTATCCGTTTGATATTCATGCAGATGAAGTATTTACTACTGCACCATACGTTACTGAAGATGAAGCGGAAGAAGAAATACATCCGATTGATGGGGAAGTACTTGACTTAACCCCGCTTATAAAGGAAAATATTCTATTAGAGGTTCCGTATCGAGTATTTTCAGATGAAACAAATGACCAAATGAAGTCCCCTACAGAAGGGAAAGGTTGGGAGTTTATTTCAGAAGAAAAAAAAGAAAAGACGATAGATAAGCGTTTTAAGAAATTGGAATCATTGTTGAAAGATGACGAGAAGAAAGACTAACATCATTCTACTCGGTTTTCTTATCTTCTATGAAGGAGGTGTAAGTCATGGCAGTACCTAAAAGAAGAACTTCTAAAAAAGTTAAAAATCAACGTCGTACTCATAAAAAATTACACGTACCTGGCATGGTAGAATGTTCAAATTGTGGTGAATTAACAAAACCACATTATGTTTGTAAATCATGCGGACATTATGACGGGAAAGAAGTAGTAAGTAACTAATAAAGTATAATCATAGCTTACAAACAGATCACAAATTGTGATCTGTTTTTTATATAATCAACAGGTAGTTATGGAATCTATGGTTGTCTATTTTCACTCCAAGTTAGCTGGAACCTGTTATATAGGAAAGGATTTCACTAGATAAGCGCACCCTCTATTTTTATTTTTATTTGTACAATAATTAAAAAAACTGTTAAAAATACATAATACTTTATTCTATCACTCCTATTTTTTGCATACATTGATAGCAAATGTATAAGGAGGGATGTTATGAATGCAACTCGACAAGATGCATGGACTAAAGATGAGGATGTGTTGTTAGCAGAAACGGTCCTGCGCTATATACGAGATGGAAAAACACAATTAGAAGCTTTTAAAGAGGTAGCTAAAAAATTATCAAGAACTTCAGCTGCATGTGGATTTCGTTGGAATGCGACAATTCGTAAACAATATCAGGATGCAATTCAAACAGCGAAAGAGGAACGAAAGCTTGGCAATAGAAAGGATATATGGAGCTTTACTGAGCCTAAAATTCAAGAAAGAGATACGATAGAAACTGCGATTCTGCTATTAGAAAAGATGAGATCCAATTTTTCAACACAAAAAACAGAAGATATCAAGAATGATAAAGAATATGCGGAGCATTTAGAGAAGGAAAATGCGCATCTAAAAGAGAAACTTAAGCGATATGAAAATGCTTGGGAAGAAATGGGTAAATTATGGAGTTGGGTAAAAACGGATTCACAGGATAAGTAATAAAAACAGATAACTCATTGCGCTTGATTTGTCTAGCGCATAAGTAGATAATTTAAAGCCTTTTTTATGTTTTATATAATGTAAACAAAAGCCAAATTCAGATAAAGTGAAACTTCAATCAGTGGGGGTTTTTGTTTATCCCGCACTTACCATATTGGTTTTACTTTATTGCTTGAAGTGGGGGTATTAATGCCAGTTATATGCGAGATAAAAAGACATGAATGCAATTTTACATTCATGTCTTTAGCTTCAATTTAATTTGAACTTTCTTGCTCTTTTACCCCTTCAGGCATCCATATTAAAGGATTTTCGCCTAAGTCTCTTTCCATTTCATAATGCGCTTTTTGGAATCCCATTTTTTCCCAAAAGCCGTGGGAGTTAATACGAGGATTCGTTTTAATAGGTAATTGATAACTTTTAGCGAAATTAACAAGTACTTTACCATACCCTTTTCCCTGATATTCAGGTAAAATTTCTAACTTCCAGAGTGTTAGATAGTCTTGAGGTGGTTCGAAATAAAAGTCGTATTTTTTCTTTACTTTATAAAGGCTCATTCTGGCGATTAAACTATCCCCAACATAAATCCCGTAGAATGGCGAGTCATTTTGATTTTCGATCATATTATTTTCTAGGTCTTCCAGCATTGATAATTCTTGATTGCCATATTCCTTGAAATGTTTAAATTTTTCAAGTGTTTTGTAATTGATCATGAGTTTTTCCACTTTCACGGATTCCATAAAAGTTCCCCCTCTATATCGTTGCTGTCATTTACTTTGTTACAATTATTTTGGATTTTCTATATATTTATTATAATATAAAAGGAACAATATGAAAATAAAAGAATTATTTAGCGTTTTTAACGATGAACAGTTCGGGGGAAATGGTAATAAATGATTAATGTACTTAGCTATTTCATTGCATTGTTAGTAACAGTTCCACTATTTGCTACTGGGATATTGTATTACATTGCTCGTTCTTCAGGTATACACCCCTTAAAGGCTTTACATGTTGCAGTTCATTGGACAACAATATTTTACATCCTATCTGTATGTGTAATAGGGTCAATTATTTTTAATTTCAATGTTATTGGCATTATAATTACATTTTTGCTTGTACTCATCACTACCATTATTGTTTTACAGTGGCGTATGCAAACGGAGGTTAATTTTGCGAGGGCTTTTAAAATTATGTTACGGATTTCATTTTTGATTTTCGGTTTTTTATATGCCTTACTTGTTTTACTAGGAGTTATTCAGCGAATTTTTTTCTAACTGTACCTTGCAAAACAGATCGCATGAAATTTACGCTCTTTTTATGTACAATACAAAAAGGACATTACATATAAAGGAGCATGGGATCTATGCGGATTGACCCGATCGTTTTGAAGAAACGGAATAAATTAATACAGGATTATAGAAATAACGACGAGCAAATTCAATCTTTTTTTGATTATGCTCCATTTGGCAGTTTTGATAAAAGATATGATGAACTAATGGAACGTTCTTTTCAACGAGAAAGTTTATGTGAGGTATTGCATGAATTGAACCAAGGCTGGAACGCTCCTCCATCTACATTGGAAAATATAGAACGGTTAGTAGCGGATGACAGTGTGGTTGTAATTGGGGGACAACAAGCAGGATTAATGACGGGTCCAATGTATACGATAAATAAGATTATTTCAATTATACAGTTTGCTAGGGAACAAGAAAAAATTCTCGGTGTTCCAGTTATTCCTATTTTTTGGATCGCCGGAGAAGACCATGATTTTGATGAAGTAAATCATATTTACCTTCCTCAACAACAGCATTTACAAAAATATAAGGTGCAACATAAGGTTTGGGACAAAATTTCATTATCTGATTTGCAGATTAATAAAGAGCAAAGTGCAATTTGGTTACAGCAGTTATTTAAAGATCTAAAAGAAACAAACTATACAAAAGAATTATATGAGCAAATGAAGCATTGCTTGAATGATTCTGCTAGCTATGTTGATTTTTTTGCACAAATAATTTTTGCCCTTTTTCCAAATGAAGGTGTCGTACTCATTGACTCGGGTGATGATCGCGTACGTGAACTGGAAAAAGAGTACTTTGTGCAAATGATTAAACAACAGCCCGAGATCAGTAAGGGTGTACATGCAACGATTAAGGAATTGAATGAATTAAATTATTCTCTATCTCTTGATGTGGAAGAATCGGATGGTCACTTGTTTTTTCACAGAAATGGAGAGCGAATTTTATTACGCCGTATGGAAAATGGTGACTGGCAAGGGAAACAAAATGAGGTAGTGCTTACTACTGACGAGCTAGTATACATTGCTAATCAAAATCCAAATCTATTAAGTAACAACGTAGTTACTCGTCCATTAATGCAAGAGTTTTTATTTCCTAGCTTGGCATTTATCGGAGGACCAGGAGAAATAGGTTATTGGGCTTCTTTAAAATCTGCCTTTCATTCGGTTCAGTTAAAGATGCCACCTGTCTTACCAAGGCTATCTTTAACGATTGTAGAACGTCATATAGAGAAAACAATGCACAAGTTTCAAATTTCAGCTGAAGACGCAATAAATCATGGCACTGTTCACCTTAAAGAACATTGGTTCGCTCAGAAGAATCAGCCAGCTATTGAAGAAATTGCTGAACAAGTAAAAAAAGATGTTGAAAGGGCGCATTTGCCTTTGAGGGAAGTTGCGATTGATATGCGAAGCGATTTAGGTGATTTAGCTAATAAGAATCTGCAATTTTTAAAAGCAGATGTATCCTTTTTGGAGAGTAAGTTAATAAATGCACTACGATCAAAACATGAGGAAGAATTAAAAGCATTTGATTTGATGAATATAGTATTACATCCAGAAAATGGTTTACAAGAGCGTGTTTGGAATGTATTACCTTGGATTAATAAGTATGGTTTAGGCTTTATAAGTGAATTAATGAATCATTCCTATCAATTTACAACTGATCATTATATTATTTATGTATAAAAAGGCAATTATTCTCCCACTAATTACCACCATCGTATAAAAAAGCTGTCATATATTGATATGACAGCTTTTTCCGTTGTTATTACCGTTAGCTTTTAGCTGTATAAACAGCTTTTTTTTATGTTTTTTTAAATATGAGTGGTGAATAGTGGGGGAATGTGGTAATATTGGATATACAAAGGTGGGGTGGACTATATGTTCATGGGTGAATTCCAACATAACATTGATACTAAAGGAAGAATGATTGTTCCATCTAAGTTTCGTGAGGGGCTTGGGGAAAGCTTTGTTGTGACCCGTGGACTAGATAAATGTTTATTTGCTTATCCAATGGACGAATGGAAACTATTGGAGGAAAAGTTAAAAAAACTCCCACTTACTAAGAAGGACGCCAGAGCATTCACGCGATTTTTCTTTTCTGGTGCAATTGAATGCGAAGTTGATAAACAGGGAAGAATAAATATTCCGCAGAATTTACGCAGTTACGCTGCATTGGAAAAGGAATGTGTCGTGATTGGTGTTTCAAATCGCATTGAAATCTGGGCGAATGAGAATTGGGAAGAGTACGTGACAGACTCAGAAGAATCCTTTGCAGAAATTGCAGAGAACCTAATGGACTTCGATATCTAATCAACTAGAGAGGACATTTGACATCATGAAGGCGGCAAACGATAGAAATGGGTGTTTCAATGTTTGAACATTATAGTGTTTTAAGAACAGAGACAATTGAAGGAATGGAGATCAAGCCAACTGGTACGTATGTTGATTGTACAGTAGGGGGTGGAGGGCATTCTGAGCAAATTGCCTCAAGATTAAGCGAAAACGGATTACTAATAGCTTTTGATCAAGATTTAGATGCATTACAGGCTGCAAAAGAACGATTAGCGGAATATAAAGATCGAATATTATTTGTTCATTCTAATTTTAGCAGGCTAGAAGAAGCTCTAGAAGAGCATCAAATTGACCAAGTAGATGGGATTTTATTCGATTTAGGTGTATCTTCTCCTCAATTGGACAGGGGAGAAAGAGGCTTTAGCTATCAGCATGATGCAATACTTGATATGAGAATGGATCAAACAAAAGATCTGAACGCTTATGAGATCGTAAATAACTGGTCGTATAATGATTTGGTGAAAATTTTCTTTAAATATGGTGAAGAAAAATTCGCCAAACAAATTGCCAGAAAAATAGAAGCCTATCGGAAAACTAAAACGATAGACACGACACATGAATTAGTGGGAATTATTAAAGAAGGTATTCCTGCACCCGCTAGACGTAAAGGGGGACATCCTGCTAAAAGGATATTTCAAGCCTTACGAATTGCGGTAAATGATGAGTTAGGTGTGTTTAACGATGCCTTACATCAAGCTGCAAGAGTTGTAGGCATTAGTGGAAGAATTGCAGTAATTACCTTCCATTCATTAGAGGATAGACTTTGTAAACAAGCTTTTAAAAAATGGAGTACACCAAAGGCTACACCAAGAAACTTGCCTATTTTACCGGAAGCTAATGAAGCACCTTTTCGGCTAGTTAACCGAAAACCGATTATTGCTAATGAGCATGAGTTGGAGGTTAACCGAAGATCACGATCTGCTAAGCTGCGTATTATTGAAAAAATATCTGATTGGAAACCACATTTTAGGTATGAAGAAGGGTGGAGAAAATAATGAGTGTAAATCATGCTAGATCATGGGAACAAATTAGACCGCAGCAGACACCGAAGAAGGAGCAATCCATACCTGTTAAAGTGCAGAAGCAGGGTTGGATTACAAAAGGAGAAAAATTAATTTATTCCATAATTGGGGTATGTATAATTGTAGCAGGATTGTATATGGTTTCTTTTTCTTCATCAACGGATACGGTTAATCGAGAATTACAACAATTAGAAAGCAAAGTCAAGTTACAACAAGCTGTTAATGATCAACTTAGCTATGAGTTGAAAGAGTTGAGTAGGCCGGAAAGAATTATAAATATAGCTGAAAAGAATGGTCTAAAAATTCAAGATACCAAAGTGAAACAAGCTCAGAAAATGAATAATTAGAATCAAGGGGAACATGGTTATGAGGAAAAATAAAGCGACTCACTTCATGGCAGGCATTTTTATAATCCTTTTCGTAGGTGCATTTCTTACATTGTCAGGACGGTTTCTCTACATTCAAGCCACAAAGGAAATAAACGGAGTATCATTGGAGGAATGGGCAGATAAACAACGAACATCATCTTATACATTACCCGCAGAAAGAGGAAAAATATACGATAGTAATGGAATGACGCTGGCTTATGATCGACCTACATATAGATTATACGCCATTGTAGATGAATCCTATTCCGAAGATTTAGAGGAGCCAAAGCATGTAAAAGATCCGGAGAAAACTGCGGAATTGCTGGCTCCTTTATTAGATATGAAAGAAAGTGAAGTGCTTGAACAGTTAAATGCTGGCATCGAAAAAAATAAATTTCAGGTTGAGTTTGGAAATAACGGTAAAGAATTATCTCAGCAGAAAAAGGATGAAATTGCAGCTTTAGATTTGCCTGGAATTAATTTCAAGGAAGAAGCAATTCGCTATTATCCAAATGGAATGTTTGCTTCACAAATTATTGGGTTTGCAAGAGAAACAGAAGTTGATAAGAAAGACAAAACTGGTACGAAACAAGAAATCAAAGGTGTAGCTGGCATTGAACATGAAATGAATGATTTATTAAGCGGTAAAGATGGGCGCATATCTTATCAGCGTGATCAATATAATAAAAAGCTCTTGCATCCAGAAGAAGTTGTTACTGAACCTGAGGATGGAGATGATGTTTATTTAACGATCGAACAGAAAATTCAAACCTTACTGGAGGATACACTTACACAGGCAGATGAAAAGTATGAGCCTGAGCGCATTTCTGCTGTTGTAATGAATCCTAAAACGGGTGAAATTGTGGCGATGAGTAATCGACCAAGCTATAATCCGAATGATCCAAAAGTAGAAAATTGGTTTAATGACGTTGTTTCTACACCGTTTGAACCGGGTTCAACGGTTAAAATGTTTACTTGGGCAGCAGCGATAGAAGAGAATGTATATAATGGTAGTGAACCTTATATGTCAGGTAGCTACCAACCCAATGAGCAAATAAAGCCTGTGCGTGACCATAATGGAGGTAACGGTTGGGGGAAAATCTCATTTGATAAGGGATTCCAACGATCATCCAATGTAGCAGCTTCTAAGCTTGTATGGGAAAAAATTGGTACCGACAAATATCTAGAATACTTAAAGGCCTTTCAATTTGATAAAAAAACGGAAATTGATTTACCCAATGAGGTAGCTGGTGAAATTTTATATAATTGGCCGCGTGAGAAGTTAAGTACTTCTTTCGGTCAAGGTAGTACGCTAACACCAATTCAACAAATGAAAGCTGCAACAGCTATTGCAAATGATGGAAAAATGCTACAGCCTTATGTGATCAAAAAAATTGTTGACGCTAATTCTGGAGAAATAATCGAAGAGAAGTCACCAAATGTAGTTGGCAAACCAATTTCTAAAGCGACAGCTGAACAAGTTTTAGAGCTTTTGAAATCTGTTGTAAATGGAGAAGATGGGACGGGTAAAAAGTATAAACTGGATGATTATACAGTTGGAGGTAAAACAGGGACAGCGCAGATTCCTAATCCTGAAGGAGGATATTTATCTGGTAAAGAAAATCATGTTTTTTCCTTCTTAGGCATGGCACCCATCGATGATCCGGAGTTAATGATGTATGTATCTGTTAAGCAGCCCAAGTTAGAGCCAACGGAATCAGGTTCGACACCAGTATCTTTTATTTTTAAAAATGTAATGGAGAATGGGCTTCACTATTTGAATATTAATCCTGATAAAGAGAAGACCAACAAGGTTAAACAAGTAAGCATCCCTACCTTAGTAGGAAAAGATGCTAGTAAAATGGAGAAAGAGCTTAAAAAGCATGGGTTGAAAGTTACGGTAGCTGGTCAAGGGGAAATTGTAGCTAGTAATGTCAGAGAAGGTGAAAAAGTGTTACCAAATGATCATGTTTTATTAATAACTGAAAAACCAAAGATGCCTAACATCGTGGGCTGGTCGCTACGTGATGCATTACAGTTAGCAAATCTATTGGAATTGAAAACAGAGACCTTTGGTAATGGCTATGTTGTTACTCAGAATATAAAGGAAGGTACACCTGTAAAGCCTAAAGACTATTTAGGTATTGAATTAGTACCTCCGAATCAAGAAAAGCAGGAAAACACTTCATCAGATCAAGAAGATACAGGGGAATAACACAAGTAATATAATTTTGTGGCGATGAGAAACAGTGTTCTAATCCAATTTTATTGTTCATATAGTGGATACAAGCATGTCTATAAAAAGGAGATGTAGTATGAAACGTGTATCTGCTGTGACGACAAAAAAACGGATAGTCGCTGTTTTTCTTATTGGTTTATTAATATTTACAGTTATTGATATTCGTTTAGGGTATGTGCAATTTGTAATAGGCGATAAATTAATGGGACAAGCCAATGAATTATGGACAAGGGATATTGAATTTGAACCTGAAAGAGGAAATATATTGGACAGTAATGGTGAAGTACTTGCTGAAAATGTAACAGCTCCATCCGTTGTAGTTGTACCGAGGCAAGTTGATAAGCCTGAGGAAACGGCAAAGAATTTGTCCAATATTCTAGACATTTCATATGATAAGGCTTATGAATATGTTACACGAAATGCATCGAGTGTGAACATACATCCAGATGGCAGGAAAATAGATGAAAAACAAGAAACCGCTATTCGAACATTGAATATGGATGGTGTCTATTTATCTAAAGATTCTAAGCGACATTATCCATACGGAGATGACCTTTCCCACGTGCTCGGATTTGCAGGCATTGATAATCAAGGATTAATGGGTCTTGAGTTATTTTATGATGATAAATTAAGTGGAGATAAAGGCAGTCTCTCCTTTTACTCAGATGCGAAAGGTAGACGTCTAGATAGATTAGCAGATGAATACAGCCCTCCCAAGGATGGACTAGACCTCAAAACAACTATTAACACAAAAGTACAAACTATTATGGAGCGTGAACTTGATCTAGCTGAGTCCAAATATCATCCAGATGGTGCAGTTGCGATTGCCGTAAATCCTAAAACTGGGGGAATTCTTGGTATGACGTCACGTCCAAACTTTCATCCCGAGAATTATCAAGAAGTAGACTCCGATGTGTTTGATCGAAACCTGCCGATCTGGAGTACGTATGAACCAGGTTCCACATTCAAAATTATTACATTAGCTGCTGCTCTTGAGGAAAAAGTCGTAGATTTAGAAAATGATCACTTTCACGATGATGGTGACATCTCTGTTGGAGGAACCGAATTACATTGTTGGAAGAGCGGTGGTCATGGGCATCAAAGTTATTTGGAAGTTGTCCAGAATTCTTGTAACCCTGGCTTTGTAAGCCTTGGTCAAATGTTAGGAAAGGAGAAGCTATTTTCATATATCAATAGTTTTGGATTCGGTAAAAAGACAGGAATTGACTTGCAGGGAGAAGGGAATGGAATTCTGTTTAAACCAGAAAATGTAGGACCAGTTGAATTGGCTACTACAGCTTTTGGACAAGGTGTATCTGTTACTCCAATTCAGCAAGTAATGGCGGTAGCAGCTGCAGTTAATGGTGGCTATTTATACGAACCATATATTGCAGAAGAGTGGATTGATCCTAAAACAAAAAAGACAACCGAAAAAGTGGAACCTACCATGAAAAAGAAAGTTATTTCCGAATCGACTTCCAAGGAGATACGTCACGCTTTAGAAAGTGTTGTTGCACAAGGAACAGGACGACCTGCATATGTTGATGGCTATCGAGTTGGCGGGAAAACAGGTACAGCACAAAAAGTTGGACCAGATGGTAGATATATGGAAAATAACTATGTGGTATCCTTTATTGGTTTTGCTCCAGCAGATGATCCTGAAATCGTTGTGTATGTAGCTGTTGATAATCCGAAAGATACGGTCCAGTTTGGTGGTGTGGTAGCAGCACCAATTGTTGGTACAATTATTGGTGATAGCCTAAGGGCAATGGAAGTCGAACCTCGTAAGGGTGGACTGGACAAAGAATATCAGTGGCCAGAAGAACCGAAAGTAGAAGTTCCTGACTTAGTGGGACTAAATAAAGAAGAATTAACGGAATACATGACAAACCTATCCATCGAAACTAGTGGAAAGGGTGATTATATTATTGATCAAGCACCTAGTCCTGGAACAAAAGTAGAGCAAGGATCAAAAATCCGCATTTATTTATCGGAAAATAATCGTTAAACAGGGATAAATTTGCTATAATGATTTAGGTGGAAAAAGAATAAAAGAGGGTGCTGTCACCCTCTTAAAAATTGTAATCTACGAGAATACATATGTGGGACATTATTTTAGATTGGGATGTTAAACATGAAATTAATTGATTTGTTAGGATGTATACCTTTTTATGAAACAAATGATGATATAGCTCATATAGAGGTATCTGGTATTGAAATGGATTCGCGAAAAGTAGAATCCGGTAATCTTTTTGTCTGCATCAAAGGCTTTACAGTTGATGGACATGACTACGTAGAGCAGGCGGTTCAAAATGGAGCCAGTGCCGTTATTGTCGATCAAGAAGTACATTCAAGCGTACCAATAATTAAAGTCGCTAATACAAGCAGAGCATTATCGATGCTTGGTGTGAAATATTATAATAACCCTACTGTTAAGCTACCTTTAATCGGTATCACTGGAACAAATGGTAAGACTACGGTGACGTATCTGCTTGAAACGATATTTAATGAATATAAGAAAAAGACAGGTGTTATTGGAACAATTCATATGAAAATAGGAAATGAAACATATCCGGTTGCCAATACGACTCCAGATGCGTTACTACTTCAGAAGTCGTTCAAAAAGATGCTAGATCAAGATGTAGACCAAGCAATTATGGAAGTTTCTTCGCATGCGCTTGTGCAGGGAAGGGTTTATGGTTGTGATTATGATATAGCGGTTTTTACAAATCTATCTCAGGATCACTTAGATTATCATAAAGATATTGATGACTATCTAAGAGCCAAGAGCCTCTTGTTTGCGCAGCTAGGCAATAGTTATAGCGGTGAAGATAAATATGCCGTAATTAATGAAGATGATGCGTCAAGTACACTATTAAAAGAAAGTACAGCTCAACATGTGATTACGTACGGAATCGAAAATTCTGCTCAAGTAATGGCAAGTAATATTAAACTTGGTGCAGCAGGTACAACTTTCCAATTAACGACACCTGTTGGAGAGTTAACAATCCAAAGCAAGCTTATTGGTATGTTTAATGTATATAATATGTTGGCGGCCAGTGCTGCAGCAATTGTGAGTGATATTCCGATTGCCCACATTAAAACGGCTTTAGAAAAAATGGAGGGTGTAAATGGTCGATTTGAACCTGTGAATGAAGGGCAATCCTTTGCAGTTATTGTTGACTATGCACATACACCGGATTCATTAGATAATGTTTTACAGACGGTGAAAGAATTTGCAGAAAATCGTGTGTTTGTAGTAGTAGGCTGTGGTGGTGATCGTGATCGTACGAAGCGGCCACTTATGGCGGAAATTGCATTAAAATATGCAGATCATGCTATTTTCACATCTGATAATCCGAGAACGGAGGATCCCCAAGAAATTTTGGATGATATGACAAATGGTTTGCATGCTAACGAAGATTATCAAGTTATCGTAGATCGAAGATTGGCAATACAGTATGCTGTAGAACATGCTAAAGCTGGTGATGTTATTCTAATAGCAGGTAAAGGGCATGAAACATATCAACAAATCGGCAATGTTAAATATGATTTTGATGATCGAGAAATAGCTCGCCAAGCTATTTTAGCTAAGGAGTAGAGATTATGTTTAGTTTAAATTGGCTTTCGGGATTTTTTCCAGACTTTACGGGGGATATCCACGGAAAATCAATAGAACATGTTCATACAGACAGTAGGCAGCAAAAGCCAAATTCCTTGTTTATTCCGATTATTGGGGAGAACTTTGATGGTCATGCTTATGTGGAACAGGCAATTCATAATGGAGCAATTGCTGTATTTTGGGATCAGGCGAAGGCTCTACCACAGCAGGTTCCCGATGACCTTCCGATTTTCTTTGTTGACAATACGATTACTGCCTTACAGGAAATGGCTTTTCATTATCGGAAAAAGATTGATCCAATCGTAGTAGGTATTACAGGTTCAAATGGTAAGACTTCTACGAAAGATATCGTGGCAGCTATGCTGAAAGCTGTATATCGAACACATTATACAGATGGAAATTATAATAACCATATCGGATTACCATTAACTATTTTATCTATGCCGATTGATACGGAAGCATTGGTTTTAGAAATGGGAATGAGCAACTTTGGAGAAATTGAACAATTATCCGAAATTGCAAGGCCAGATTATGCCATAATTACCAATATTGGCGAATCACATATTGAATATTTAGGTTCACGCGAAGGTATTGCCAAAGCTAAACTTGAGATCACTTCCGGACTAAAGTCAGATGGTTATTTAATTATCGATGGTGATGAGGAATTGCTTTATCATATGCATAAAAAAGCTAATGTTCGTACATGTGGATTTAATCATACGAACGATAAACGAATCATATCGGTCGAGTTAAAACATGCACAGACACTTTTTCAGCTAGGTAAAGATGAGGAATATAGCATACCTTTTTTAGGAGAGCATCATGCTAAAAATGCAACATTTGCAATAGCACTTGGAGAATTGTTAAATATTAGCGGCGCATTAATACAGCAATCATTTTTGCAAATGGAAAAGACAGGAATGCGATTTGAATGGCTAACAGGTAATAATGGTGTAGCCATTATTAATGATGCCTATAATGCTTCTGCGACATCGATGAAGGCTGCAATAAAAGTTGTAAAACAATTACATGATTTTAAGGATAAAGTACTAGTACTAGGTGATATACTAGAATTAGGAAATCATTCAGAAATGTTACATCGGTCTGTAGCTGAAGTTATATCAGAACCTGTGACAGAAGTTTTCACATTTGGCGAGGATGCTAAATACATTACTAAAGCAATGAAAGAAAAACATTCTCTAATTCCCTCAACGCATTTTAGGGATAAACAAGCGCTCATTGAGGCACTTCAACCTTATTTGAATAAAGACACTGTAATTTTGTTTAAAGCATCTAGAGGATTGAAATTTGAATTAATGATAAAAGAAGTTAGTTATTTACAATAGATGGACGGTTTCTAACAAGGAGGAGAAACAATGAATATATTCGTATTAGTCATAACGATTGCTATAGCATTTTTAATCACCGTCCTTATGTCTCCTATTATTATTCCATTTTTAAGACGATTAAAGTTTGGACAAAGCATAAGAGAAGAAGGGCCAAAATCACATAAAAAGAAGACAGGTACGCCTACAATGGGTGGATTAATGATTGTTCTAAGTGTTATAATCACATCAATAATTATGGCCTTGAAAACAAATTCAGATGGCATTGGCTATGAACTTTGGTTACTCATTTTTGTGTTAGTAGGGTACGGATTATTAGGATTCTTAGATGATTTTATTAAAGTCGCAATGAAGAGGAACCTTGGTTTGACTTCAAAACAAAAGATGTTTGGTCAGCTGATTATTGCACTTGTTGTATATTTTATATTGAGAGATCAAGGCTTTCCGACCTACATTTCAATTCCAGGTACATCTATTCAATGGGAATTGGGCTGGGGTTATGCACTTTTAATTATTTTTATGCTTGTTGGTGCTTCTAACGCCGTAAATCTTACAGATGGCTTGGATGGATTACTTGCAGGTACCGCTGCTATTGCATTTGGTGCATTCGGAATTCTAGCTTGGTATGGAATTCCACAAAATGAAGTCACTATTTTTTCATTAGCTGTAGTTGGTGCACTGCTTGGTTTCCTTGTATTTAATGCACATCCTGCTAAGGTATTTATGGGTGACACAGGCTCATTAGCGTTAGGTGGAGCCATCGCTGCTATTGCCATTTTAACTAAATTAGAGATTATTTTAGTTATTATCGGTGGAGTTTTTGTTATTGAAACGTTATCTGTCATTATTCAGGTTATATCTTTTAAAACAACTGGAAAAAGGGTGTTTAAAATGAGCCCACTACATCATCATTATGAATTATTAGGTTGGTCTGAATGGCGTGTCGTAACAACCTTCTGGTTAGTAGGCTTAATTTTTGCAGCTTTAGGTATATACATTGAGGTGGGCATAAATTGAGAAAGCTAAATGATTTTCCCTATTCACATGTACTTGTATTAGGTTTAGCTAAGAGTGGTACAGCTGCTGCTGAGGTATTAATGAAAGATGGGAAAAAGGTACGTATAAACGATAAAAAAGCAACTGCTTCAGATGAAGAGGTAATTCGATTAAGGGAGATGGGTGCAGAGATAATTGTTGGTTCCCATCCTCTTTCTGTGTTAAATGATATCGACATAATCGTAAAAAACCCAGGAATTTCCTATGAGAATCCAATTGTTGCCGAGGCTATAAAAAAAGAAATTCCAATTATTACTGAAATAGAAATAGCTGCGCAGTTAACAGATGCAACAATCATTGGTATCACAGGTTCAAATGGTAAAACAACGACAACCACGATGACTGCTCAAATGCTTACACAGAGTGACCAACCTGTTAAGATAGCTGGAAATATTGGAATAGTTGCAACTGAAGTAGCACAAACAATAGATAATAACGAGAATTTAGTTTTAGAACTATCTTCTTTTCAGTTAATGGGGATAGATAAATTCAAGCCTAGGATTGCAGTTTTATTAAATATTTTCGAGGCGCATTTAGATTATCATAAAACACTTGATAATTATAAACAGGCAAAATTTAATATCTTTAAGAATCAAACGGAAGAAGATTTTCTCGTCTATAATGCCAACGATCGTAGCTTGATTGATGCAGTAGAAAACAGCAAAGCTCATAAAGTTCCTTTTTCTGTTAAGGAGCGTTTAGAAGATGGTGCTTGGATGGATGAAACATCGATTTATTTTAGAGATGAAAAGATTATGGATCGATCAAATATCGCCTTAATGGGAGAGCATAATTATGAGAACATACTTGCCTCAATAGCTGCTGCTAAGCTTAGCGGTGCTACGAATCACGGGATTCAAACTGCCCTATCTGCTTTTACAGGGGTAAAGCACCGTTTACAATTTGTCGGAAAACATCTTGGTAGGATGTTTTATAATGATTCAAAGGCAACGAATATTCTGGCAACACAAAAGGCGTTATCAGCTTTTGAAAAACCGGTAATCTTGTTGGCTGGTGGGTTAGATCGAGGGAATGAATTTAGTGAACTAATCCCTTACTTAGAACATGTTAAAGCGATGGTGTTATTTGGAGAAACTGCAGAAAAATTGAAGGCAGTTGGCGAACATGCAGGCGTTCCCCAGATAAAATTAACAGATAATGTGGAAACAGCGGTACAAACTGCTTTTGATTTTTCAGAAGAAGGTGACACCATTCTGCTTTCTCCAGCTTGTGCAAGTTGGGACCAATATGCGACGTTTGAAGAAAGAGGAGACATGTTTATACAAGCCGTGCATACGATAGTATAGGGGCTTGTTTAAAGAACTTGTTCAAGAAGTATGTCTCACCTTCTTTTTGAACCGAGTAGAAAAAACATCGTGAAGTAAATAGCTTTAAACAACACCCCGATTTCAATCTAAAGAGGGGTGTTATTTTTGTTCCAGAATAAAGCGAGATCACATACTTCACCCGATTATATCTTATTGGGCGTTATCATAAGTTTGTTACTTATTGGAGTCATTATGGTCTACAGCTCCTCCTATGTTTGGGCAGAATATAAATTTGGTGATGCGTGGTATTATGTAAAAAGACAAGTATTATTTGCTGGCGTCGGCGTAGCAGCAATGCTTTTTGTGATGAAAATTCCCTATAGTACGTGGAAAAAATACGCGAGAGTGATTTTGTTAGCTTGCTTCATACTTTTATTTTTAGTATTAATACCAGGAATTGGAATGGTACGTGGAGGAGCACAAAGCTGGATTGGAATAGGGGCATTCAGTATTCAACCATCGGAATTTATGAAGTTAGGTTTAATTATTTTTCTATCTGCATTTTTAGCAACGAAGCAGAAGTATATTACCTCATTGAAGCAAGGTTTTCTTCCATCCATTATGCTGATATTTACTGCGTTTGGCTTAATTATGCTTCAACCAGATTTAGGTACTGGTATGGTATTAGTATTAACGTGTATGATTTTAGTATTTGCTGCTGGTGCTAGACTTTCACATTTTTTTGGACTAGCTCTACTTGGGCTGATAGGCTTTGTAGGTCTGATTGCATCTGCACCGTATCGTATTAGTAGAATTACTGCATTCTTAAATCCGTGGGAAGACCCACTTGGCGATGGATTCCAAATTATACAATCACTATATGCAATTGGTCCAGGAGGTTTAATGGGGTTAGGATTTGGGAATAGTCTACAGAAGTATTTTTATTTACCTGAACCACAAACTGATTTTATCTTTGCTATTTTAGGAGAAGAGCTTGGCTTTATTGGAGGTACTATCGTTTTATTGCTGTTTCTACTCTTACTATGGCGTGGGATAAAAGTATCCCTGGAGGCACCTGATCTATTCTCTCGTTTCTTAGCACTTGGGATAGTTTCCATGCTTGCGATTCAAGCAATGATAAATATTAGTGTCGTTATTGGTTTAATTCCTGTAACTGGAATTACCTTGCCTTTTTTAAGCTATGGAGGATCATCATTAACATTAATACTATGTTCTGTAGGTATTTTGCTAAATATTAGTAGATATACGAAAATCTAAAATTACTTACTATAAAACCATAGTTTGCAGAGATATTGCAAAGAGCTTAAAAACTTTATTTTCCATCTATGTACACTACAACTTTAAAGGGATAATGTGATATACTTTAAATTAACATAAGGAAATGGTATTTATTTGCCATTTCTATTGTTAATTTATGATAAAGGAAGAAATGGAGATGGCAAAAAAGAAAGTTGTTTCAATAGAAGATAGGATACCGAAATTGAAGCAGGCTAGGAAAAAAAAGGCAAATCGACGGTTAATATTTTATCTTTCTATTTTTTTCTTATTAATTTCTATTATCGTCTATCTGCAATCTTCATTAAGTCATATCCGATATATCGAGGTAGAAGGAAATACCTTTTTATCGGATAAAGAAGTAATAAGCATAAGTAATTTAGCGGAAGATATGAATATATGGACAATTGATAAATCAGCGAGTGTGAAAGCAGTAGAGAATAATCCGATTATTTCATCCGCAAGTGTAGATAGAAAATTACCGTGGACAATCACTATTCAAGTGGAAGAATATGAGCGTGTTGGTTATGTACAAAAGGAAACAAAATATTATCCAATTCTAGGGAACGGTACTGTGCTCAATAGTTTGGAACAGCATACCTTTACTGGAGATGCTCCATTAATATCCAATTTTACCGAAAAAGAATATATACATAGGATGACAGCAGAACTAGAAAAACTTCCCAAAAGTATATTGAAGTTAATTTCTGAGATTCATTGGGCTCCAACGGATGATAATAAAAACAAAATTCGCCTATATATGAATGATGGATTAACGGTTGATGCAACGATTCGGGATTTTGCAGCTAGAATGGAAGTATACCCATCTATTGTTGCTCAATTGGATGCAGACAGTGAAGGAATTGTTCATATTGGAGTAGGAGCCTATTTTGAGTCTTTTAATGAAAAAGAAGAGAGCCAGCAAGATGAAACCACTGAATCTGAAGAATCAGTAGAAGATACTATAAATCAGGAGGCAACATCTGAAAATCGTGAGTAAAAGAATTTAATTTCTTATGAAAGTCATAATTCCAGCTCTCTTTACGAAATAGTTTAATATAAGAGGTATGGTTTCTTTTTCCTAAATAATTAATGATCACATTGTATTAATTGTAAAATCTGCTTAATTTTTTTAAAAAAATTACCGAAAAATAAAAGGAATCCTATATTTTATGTGGAATAACCTATATATATTTTATTTTTAGGAAATGTTTTAAACTATTACATTATTAGGATAATTACAGAATTTGGTATAAGAAGTTTGCTTAGTTGTGCAGCTTCTGAACTGGGGGGTGCCTTACTTGAACAACAGTGAAGTATTAGTAAGTCTTGATATAGGTACATCAAAAATCAAAGTTATAATAGGTGAGGTTTTAAACGATTCATTAAACATCATTGGAGTTGGTTCTGCTAAATCAAATGGCATGAAGAAAGGTGCTATTATAGACATTGATCAGACAGTCCAGTCCATTAGAAATGCTGTTGAACAAGCAGAACGTATGGTAGGCATGCAAATTGATAGTGTTGTAGTCGGCGTGAATGGAAATCACATTCAATTACAACCTTGTCACGGAGTAGTAGCGGTTCAAAGTGAAAACCGTGAGATAAGTGATGATGATATTACGAGAGTGATTGATGGAGCCCAAGTTATGTCCATTCCTCCAGAACGTGAGATTATCGATGTCATACCTAAACAATTTATTGTTGATGGGTTAGACGAGATTAATGATCCACGAGGAATGATTGGCGTACGATTAGAAATGGAAGGTACGATTATCACTTGCTCTAAGACGGTTTTACATAACATCTTAAAATGTGTGGAGCGAGCAAATCTCCAGGTTGCTGATATTTGTCTTCAACCACTTGCAGCTGGTACGACCGCCTTATCAAAGGATGAAAAGAACATGGGTGTCGCATTGATTGATGTTGGTGGTGGTTGCTCAACTGTATCTATTTTTGAAGGTGATCATCTTGTCTCAACAAGTGTCGTTCAATTGGGCGGTGACAATATTACAAAGGATCTGTCGATTGGGTTACGAACGTCTACAGAGGAGGCTGAAGATGTTAAACTAAATTATGGACATGCCTTTTATGATCATGCTTTAGAGGAAGAAGTATTCGATGTTTCCATAATAGGAAGTAATACAAAGCAAACGTATAATCAATTGGAAATCTCAGATATGATAGAAGCTAGAATGGAAGAAATTTTTGCGTTTGCTGAAAGAGAAATTAGAAAGATGGGCTATCATAGATTACCTGGTGGATATGTACTGACTGGAGGTACGATGGCTATGCCGGGTGTTCTGGAGCTTGCGGAGGATATATATCAATCCAATATTCGTATAGCGATTCCAGATTATATAGGTGTCAGAGAACCACAGTTTACTGCGGGGGTTGGAATCTTGCAATTTGCCTACCGTAATGCGAAAATACAAGGAAAAGAATTGTTTCCATCTGTTATCGAACAGAAACAAGAAATACAACCAAAGCGAGTAAAAAAACAGCCAAAATCAAATGAAGCAAAAGAAAATAATAAAAAAGAATCTGGAATAGCTAATTTGTTTAAGTATTTTTTTGATTAGACAATTATTTCCATCGACTTAAAAAGCAGTATTTTTTACTGTATACTTTAAGGTGACCTCTAATTAATTAGCTTCTAGAAACGCTTGTAATTTTGCATATTAGGAGGAACGAGATATGTTGGAGTTTGATACAAACATGGAAGAATTAGCCACAATAAAAGTAATTGGAGTTGGCGGTGGCGGTAATAATGCTGTTAACCGTATGATCGAACACGGCGTTGAAGGTGTAGAGTTTATCGCTGTAAATACAGATGCTCAAGCTTTAAATCTATCAAAAGCAGAATTGAAAATACAAATTGGTGGAAAATTAACTAGAGGATTAGGTGCTGGAGCTAATCCTGAAGTAGGCAAAAAAGCCGCAGAAGAAAGTAAAGAACAGCTTGAGGAAGTACTGCAAGGAGCAGATATGATATTTGTAACTGCTGGAATGGGTGGAGGTACTGGTACTGGTGCTGCTCCAGTTATTGCACAGATCGCAAAAGATCTTGGTGCCCTTACAGTAGGAGTAGTAACGCGTCCATTCTCTTTTGAAGGCCGAAGAAGATCCACGCAAGCAATTTCTGGAATTGAATCATTAAAAGGTAGTGTGGACACATTAATTGTTATACCAAATGATCGTCTTCTAGAGATAGTAGATAAAAATACACCAATGTTAGAAGCTTTCCGCGAAGCTGATAATGTATTGCGTCAGGGTGTACAAGGCATTTCAGATTTAATTGCAAAACCAGGGCTAATCAATGTTGACTTTGCCGATGTTAAAACCATTATGTTTGATAAGGGCTCTGCCCTAATGGGGATTGGTGTAGCTACTGGTGAAACAAGGGCTACTGAGGCTGCTAAAAAAGCAATCTCTTCACCACTATTAGAAACCTCAATAGATGGCGCGCACGGCATCTTGATGAATATAACTGGGGGTACTAACTTAAGTCTGTATGAAGTTCAAGAAGCTGCTGATTTAGTTACTTCTGCTGCCGATAATGAAGTCAATGTAATCTTTGGATCGGTTATTAATGAAAACTTAAAAGATGAAATTGTTGTCACGGTTATAGCGACAGGCTTTGATGAATCTACTAAGAAAATGGAGCAGCAACCAAAACAGCATCGACCGGTAATTAATCATCATCAGCATGCTGCTACTAGAGTAAATGAAGAACCACCTAGTAGAGAAAGAGAGAGTGAACCTGTTCAACAGCAAAGACCAAGACAAGAGGAAGATGGTTTAGATATTCCAACTTTCTTAAGAAATCGAAACCGTAATCGAAATCGTTAATGATAAAAAGAAGGCAATGCTACTATTACGTGCATTGGCCTTTTTTATTGTCAAAGAAATTATAAAATTAGTCCATGTGGATACATAGGAGCGTGTTGAGCCGCGTCGAGCGTAAACGCCCTACGATAAGTCATCATCAGTTCGCAAGTTCACCGTTATTCCTTTATCTCTGTTGATTCGCTCTAGTCGCTACGTTTCTAATCGAGCGATTGCGCTTTTATTCTTTGTCAATTTGTTCATTATAAGGAAAAGAACCATCCTATGAATGAATTTAGAACATGAGTAACAATTGGACTGGTCACTGGTACTTTATTACTATAAATTCTGTTTTCCAGTTCCTCTCTCGATTTTCTTCACTATTACACCCACCACACAAAAATTGGCCAAATTATCAAGTTTAAGCATTATGTATATCCTCTTTTCTTTTAAATTGGATCAACCAATTTCATGCATAGGTCATTTAAGTCCAAATTTTAACTTGGCTATAATTACCGACAAACATTCCAACAACTCGTTAAAATTAGTCATACGAACCATACAGGAAATGACAGACTTTTCCTTTTCTCTTCGATATACTTTAATCATTATGAAGTTAATAATTTAAAATCTTTCATATGACAGAATACGTGAAAGGAAGGAAAGGTGTGACTATTTATCTGGATGCTGTTTGGGCATTAAATTTTTTATTAGATATCATGCTTTTAATGCTCACACAAGCTTTAGCAAGAGATAGTACACGGATTATCCGCATAGTAATTGGGGGATTTGTTGCATCTTTACTCGTTCCTATCTCTCTCTATTTTCCTGATACTTTTTTTACCAGTGTAATAGGAAAACTCTTGTTCTCGTGCTTCATTATCTTAACTACATTTGGTTATCATAATTTTTATCGTTGGATAAAATTATTGCTGCTATTTTATTTTATTACCTTCTCTATTGGAGGTGGATTAATAGGTATTCACTATTTATTTCAGCGTCCATTTGGTTTAGACAGCAATGGATTTCTGACCTTTAACAGCGGCTTTGGAGATCCGGTAAGCTGGCTATTTGTTGTAATCGGGTTTCCATTGGTTTGGGTATTTACAAAATCCCGTATGGACAAGCATACTGCAGAAAAAATACGCTATGATCAATTGTGCCCAGTAACTATACAAATTAAGGGAAAGAGCTATTCTACTACAGGGTACATTGATAGTGGTAATCAATTAATCGATCCGCTTACAAAAAAACCGGTAATCTTATGCGACGAACCTTTCTTGAAGAATTGGTTTACGGAAGAAGAATGGAAACGAGTTCGTAAGTGCAGTGAATCACTAGATTTGGATAGTTTGCCAACGGAGTGGGAGAAATATTTGCAGTTAGTACCTTATCAAGGTGTTCAAGGTAATAGTACATTTCTCTTTACGATTCGACCAGATACATTAGTTATCTATTATGGTGAACAAAAGATTGTAACGAGTAAAGTATTGGTAGGGCTTCAGTTTTCCAATCTAACAAAAGATGAAAGCTATCATTGTTTATTACATCCACAAATTATAAAATTAGCGACAATTCATTCTGCATAAAGGAGAGATTGCTTTGAGATCAACAAAATTACGCCTTCGTTTATGGTGGTACAAAATTTTAATTAAATTAGGACTCAAATCAGATGAAATATATTATATTGGTGGGAGTGAAGCTTTACCACCACCACTTTCTAAGCAAGAAGAACAGGAATTATTAGTCTTACTTCCAAAGGGAGATAAATCCGCCAGAGCCATTTTAATCGAACGAAATTTACGATTGGTTGTTTATATTGCTCGTAAATTTGAAAACACAGGAATAAATATTGAAGATTTAATTAGTATTGGAACAATCGGACTTATTAAAGCGGTGAATACCTTTAATCCTGAGAAAAAAATTAAACTTGCCACATATGCATCTCGTTGTATAGAAAATGAAATTTTAATGTATTTAAGAAGAAATAATAAGCTTAAATCAGAGGTATCCTTTGATGAACCGCTAAATATCGATTGGGATGGAAATGAGTTACTACTCTCTGATGTTTTAGGAACAGATGAAGATATAATTACAAGAAATCTAGAGTCTAGCGTTGATAAAAGCTTATTGAAGAATGCTCTGTCACAGTTAAATGCCCGTGAAAAACAAATCATGGAGCTGAGATTTGGTTTAATTGGAGAAGAAGAAAAAACACAAAAGGATGTAGCGGATATGTTAGGTATTTCTCAGTCATATATTTCCCGATTAGAGAAAAAAATTATTCGCCGATTAAAAAAAGAATTTAATAAAATGGTCTAGCCTTGTCGCTGTAAGTAAAGAAGGTTTTTATGAGTATTTCTTCATGCTAGTGTCTGCATAAAAATCTTCTCAGTCGGAGATACTGTCCATGAACAGCATCACCAACTGGGAGGGTTGAACGCAGATGACAAGACATAAGGTTGAAATATGTGGTGTTGATACATCGAAGCTACCTGTACTAAAGAATGAAGAAATGCGAGAATTATTTAAGAGAATGCAACAAGGAGATGGAGACTTATCTGCACGGGAGGAGCTGGTTAACGGAAATCTGCGACTTGTCTTAAGTGTTATTCAACGATTTAATAATCGTGGAGAATACGTTGATGACTTGTTTCAGGTTGGCTGCATCGGATTAATGAAATCCATAGATAATTTTGATTTATCCCATAATGTGAGGTTTTCTACCTATGCTGTTCCTATGATCATTGGGGAAATCAGAAGATACTTGCGAGATAATAATCCAATTAGAGTTTCTAGATCATTACGCGATATTGCTTATAAAGCACTACAAGTAAGAGAAAAATTAATCAACAAAACATCAAAGGAACCAACCCCAATGGAAATTGCAGAAGAAATGGGTATTCCCCATTCAGATATTGTTTTTGCATTGGATGCTATACAGGATCCGGTTTCCTTATTCGAACCAATTTACAATGATGGCGGTGATCCGATCTATGTAATGGATCAAATAAGTGATGATAAGGATAAGGATTCTACCTGGCTTGATAAATTATCTTTAAAAGAGGGGATGCATCAATTAAACGATCGTGAAAAAATGATACTAAACAAACGATTCTTCCAAGGAAAAACACAGATGGAAGTTGCAGATGAAATTGGAATTTCCCAGGCGCAGGTTTCTCGTTTGGAAAAAGCAGCGATTAAACAAATGAATAAACAGATGTTTGAATAAATGAAAGGCTATTAAGATAGTCAAGGGAAGATTACGGATCTGTTCCCTCAGAGTGTAGAAACGCTATAGGTGTTTCTACACTTTCAGCTTGTAGAGAATGTCTACAAGCTTTTTTATTCTGGTAATTTAAGGAAATTATAAGTGTTAGCCAATCTGGATAAATATGGGCGTGTTGAGCCGCTTCCAGCTCCAGTGCCCAGGGAACGATGCGACTTCATGAATCACCCTAATCTAAGTCATCATCGGCTCACAAGCTCACAGCGATTCCTTTATCTCCGTTGACTCGCTCTAGTCGCTACGAACCTGTTTGAAGTAAACAACGAATCTCCTGCAAATTTTGACAAGTTCGTGTCATAAGTATCTATAACTTCCAACGCAAGCATTCTTGTATA
The DNA here is from genome assembly GCF_947495635.1 of uncultured Virgibacillus sp. Taxonomy (NCBI): domain Bacteria; kingdom Bacillati; phylum Bacillota; class Bacilli; order Caryophanales; family Bacillaceae; genus Virgibacillus; species uncultured Virgibacillus sp. The sequence goes on from NZ_CANMAB010000025.1 coordinate 35,497, forward strand.
ACTAATCGCAAAGATATCTTGTAAATTTATTGTTCCATGAAAGATCACAAAAGTTATGCATATATATAGAGTAAGGGTGAGGTGAATAAAAGTGATAAAATTATCTGAACTACAAATTAAAGAAGTAATCATTATTGACAATGGTCGAAAACTGGGACATATCAATGACTTAGAAATTGATACAACAAATGGTAGAATTCTTGCAATTGTAATCATTCCGAGGGATAAGAAAAGTGGATTATTTGGTAAGGCAGAAGAACTTGTTATCCATTGGAATCAAATTGTTCGAATTGGATCGGATGTTATCCTCGTAAAAAATGTCGAAAAGCCGAAATTATATAATGAACCATTTATTCAGGAAAGAAAATAAAAAACAGCAGATTTTGTGGTAAAATGAAACAAGCAGTGAACGTGGGAGGTAGTTAGATTGTCAGAGCCCTTTATCAAGCACAATGATTCCATATTACATATCGAAAAATGGCAAAAACGAAATGAAAAATTAAAAGTTGGATTTACCACAAAACATGGTGGAGTAAGTAGGCAACCATACGCATCCTTAAATGGTGGGTTACATGTTAATGATAGTACAGAAAATGTAATAAGAAATAGAGAAATAATTGCTAATCATGTAAGGATTCCATTAAATAATTGGGTTAGTGGAGAGCAAATCCATCAAACACGCATACATGCTGTCACTGAAAATGACAAAGGTAAAGGTGCAACCGAATATGATACGGCAATTAAAGATACAGACGGATTAATTACAAATACGTCAGGGATTTTATGTACTGGATTTTTTGCAGATTGTGTTCCATTATTTTTCTTCGACCCAATTACTTCTTATATTGGTATTGCACACGCAGGGTGGAAAGGTACTGTTAGTGGGATAGCTGATGATATGGTCAATACCCTAGCCAATCATGGGGTAAATGTGAGCGACTTGTTAGTGGCTATCGGCCCTTGCATAACAAAGCAGTTTTACGAAGTAGAGCAAAAGGTTATCGATAGGATTCCATTATCACATAGACAAAGTTCAGTTCTACCAACTGGTATAAATCGATATTTACTTGATTTAAAACAATTAAATATAGATATTCTTTTACAAGCTGGGGTATTACGTAATAATATAGATGTAACAAATTATTGCACGTTTCGAGAGAATGACTTATTTTTCTCACACCGCAGAGATCATGGGAGAACTGGTAGAATGTTAGGCTTTATTGGCTTTTCATCATGATTATACGAGGGAGGAGAATTGGAAATAATGGATGTAGCACAAAATTTAACAGCAATACAGCAAAAAATAAGACAAGCATGTTTGAAGCGTAATCGAAATCTGGAGGACATCACCATAATTGGTGTGACGAAATATGTTACAATAGAGCGAACAGAGGAAACGATACTAGCTGGCATCACGAATATCGGTGAAAATCGACTTGAGGGCTTCCAAGAGAAGTATAATCTTTTAAAAGACAAAGGGACCTGGCACTTTATTGGTACACTGCAATCTAGGAAAGTAAAAGAAATTATTAATCAAGTTGATTTTTTGCATTCGCTGGATAGATTATCGTTAGCGAAAGAAATAAATAAACGTGCAACTGATCCAGTGAACTGCTTTATTCAAGTAAATGTAAGCGGCGAAGAATCGAAACATGGTATTGATCCAGACCAAGTTATTCCATTTATAGAGGACTTAGCAAACTATCCTAACGTGTATGTAGTTGGTTTGATGACAATGGCTCCTCACATTGATGATAAAGAAAAACTACGAATGATTTTCCGTAGATTAGCTGATATAAGGTCAAACGTACAACGTGAAAATTATACGCATGCGCCTTGTCAGTATCTTTCTATGGGCATGAGTAATGATTATGAAATAGCAATTGAAGAGGGTGCAACACATATCCGAATTGGTACAAAATTAGTAGGGTGAGGTGACAAAATGAGCTTAAAGAACAAAATTAAAAACTATTTCACAATGGAAGATGAGTATGAATATGAATATGTTGATGTTGATGAACTAGAAAATGATCCTAGACCACAACCGAAAGATAAAAATCAAAATGTCGTTAATCTTACTAGTATGCAAAATCCAACTTCTAAAGTTGTACTATGTGAACCTAGGACATACAATGAAGCCCAGGAAATAGCCGACAATATCGTTAATCGCCGAGCAGTCGTTATTAATCTACAACGCGTGGACAATCATCAGGCGAAACGCATCGTCGACTTTTTAAGTGGAACAGTATATGCTGTAAATGGCGATATACAAAAGCTGGGTGCACAAACATTCCTCTGTACACCTGATAATGTCAATGTGTCTGGTACGATTACAGACGCTTTTATGGAAGATGAATATGAAAAAGGATGGTAGCAAATAAATGTTTGGACTTTATCGATTATTAGATACTGCTTTTGTTATATACAGTTATGCGTTAATTATATATATTTTTATGTCGTGGTTTCCAGGTGCAAGGGAATCTTCATTCGGACAAATATTAGCAAAAGTATGTGAACCGTATTTAGAGCAATTTCGTAAGTTTATTCCTCCGATCGGCATGATCGACCTATCACCAATCGTCGCCATTTTTGTCTTGTATTTAGCAAGAATGGGGTTATTACAATTCTTCCAGATGTTTGTTTTTTAAAGGGTTAAACAATGGAGATCTACCAGCATTTTAGGAAAGATGAGGAGCCCTTTATTGATCAGGTCATGTCATGGAAGGAACAAGTGGAGCGATCCTTTCAGCAACGGTTAACAGATTTTCTTGACCCTCGTGAACAGCAGATCATGGACATGCTTATTGGTTCCAAAGGCGATGAAGTAAAACTAGCCTATCATGGAGGAAATCCATATGTGGAGCGGAAACGGGTAGTAATTGCCCCCTTTTATGACACAATACAAGCTGATGATTTTCAATTAACATTATTACAAGCTAGTTATCAATCTAAATTTGTAAATGTGACACACAGCGACATAATGGGCGCATTTCTATCTTTAGGTATTAAACGAAAAAAGCTTGGAGATATTTACGTGGACAATGGCCTGATCCAAATCGTCGTTGCAGATGAAATAGCTTCATATGTGAAGACTAATTTATTATCCATCAAAACAACAAAAATAACGTTGGAAGAAATGCCGTTATCAGAATTTAAACGGAAACAAATGAACTGGGAGGAATCAGATTGCACCGTCTCCTCCTTACGACTTGATACACTTGTTAAAGAAATCTACCGGATTTCAAGAAAAGATGCGGTATCTTACATTAATAAGTCACATGTCAAGGTGAATTTTAAAGTCATCGAAGATGTAAAGTTTCTCTTACAGGAAGGTGATCTATTATCACTAAGAGGTAAGGGAAGGAGTAAAGTGGTACAAATTAGGGGGAAAACAAAAAAAGATAAAATTAAGGTAACTACTGCAATCTTGAAATAATTTTGTTAAATATGCAGGAATTAGCTACCTTTTGTCGAATAAAAGTGTAAGATGGGGATAGTACGTTTTGTGAAACAACTTTAATAGGAGGTGGCTGTTGTGCCATTATCACCATTGGATATTCATAATAAAGAATTCACTAGAAGTTTTCGCGGATATGATGAAGATGAGGTAAACGAATTTCTTGATCAGGTAATTAAAGATTATGAAATGGTTATACGTGAGAAAAAGGATTTAAAGGAGCAAGTAGATCACTTAAATGAGAAGCTTGGTCACTTTACGAATATCGAAGAAACCCTAAATAAATCAATTCTTATCGCGCAGGAAACTGCCGAAGAGCTAAAAGGCAATGCTACAAAAGAATCCAAATTAATAATTAAAGAGGCAGAAAAAAATGCTGACCGCATTATTAACGAAGCTCTAAGCAAGTCTCGTCGTATTTCAATGGATGTAGAAGAGTTAAAAAAACAGGCCAAAGTCTTTCGTACACGTTTAAAAATGTTGGTTGAAGCTCAGTTGGACATGATAGGTACTGATGATTGGGAACAGTTATTTGATGCGGAAATAGGTGAAGACCTAGAATTAGCAGAGAATGAATCATAAGCCTTGACGCTAGTCGCTATTTTACATATAATTCTTACACAGAGGTCTATGAATCATTAGTTGAATAAATTAAGCAAGGATAGAGCTAGTATAAAGGTGAGTTACTGAATAGCGAGTTGGGGTATGGTGGGAGCCCAACACAGTAATACTTTTAGAAAATCACTCTTGAGCTTTCATTATGAAATGAATTAGTAATGAACGGGATCATTCACGTTACGAATTTCGAGTGAATTTGACAGTTAGTCAAATTTATAAGGGTGGTACCGCGAGTCTTCTCGTCCCTTTTGGGATAGAGGGGATTTTTTAATTTAGAAGGAGGAGCATAAATGGACTATAAAGAAACATTATTAATGCCAAAAACTGCATTTCCGATGCGTGGAAACTTACCAAATAAAGAGCCTATTCGCCAGTCAGAATGGGAGGAAAAGGACCTATATAAAAAGAGCTTAGAAAGAACAAAGGGGAAACCATTATTTATTCTTCATGATGGCCCTCCATATGCAAACGGAGATTTGCATATTGGTCACGCATTAAATAAAATTTTAAAGGATTTTATTACTCGTTATAAATCGATGACAGGATATCATGTACCATATGTTCCAGGATGGGATACACATGGTTTACCAATTGAAACAGCACTGACAAAAAATAAGAAAGTGAAACGTAAAGAATTAAGTATTGCTGAATTTCGAAAACTTTGTGCTGAATACGCACTTGGACAAGTAGATAACCAGCGGGAGCAATTTAAAAAGCTAGGTGTACGTGCTGATTGGGACAATCCATATATTACGTTGACAAAGGATTATGAGGCCGCGCAAATAAAAGTATTTGGAGAAATGGCGAAGAAAGGCTATATATATAAAGGATTAAAGCCAGTGTATTGGTCTCCTTCTTCAGAATCCGCTTTGGCCGAAGCCGAAATTGAATACCATGATAAACGATCTCCTTCCATCTACGTTTCATTTGAAGTAACGGATGGTAGAGGCTTATTGGAATCTGACGTCAAATTTATTATCTGGACGACAACACCTTGGACGATCCCAGCTAATCTTGGAATAAGTATCCACCCTGAATTAGAATATGCTGTAGTTGCAGTAAATGATGATAAGTTTGTCATTGCTCACGCTCTTTTAGAAGCAGTGACAGAGGCGTTAGAATGGAACAATCCAGAAGTAATTCAAACCTTTAAAGGAGAAGAAGCGGATAAGGTTGTCGCTAAACACCCTTTCTATGATCGTGAATCATTAGTAATGCTTGGAGAACATGTAACAACAGAAGCTGGTACAGGTTGTGTTCATACAGCACCTGGACATGGTGAAGATGACTTTTACGTAGCTAGAAGTTACGGTATGGATGCACTTTGCCCAGTAGATGAAAAAGGTGTATTTACCGATGAAGCTCCTGGCTTTGAAGGTCTGTTTTATGATAAAGCAAATAAAGTAATTACAGAAAAATTAGACGAAGCCGGTGCATTGTTAAAGCTCGCATTTATAACGCATTCCTATCCACATGATTGGCGTACGAAGAAACCAACGATATTCCGTGCAACGTCACAGTGGTTTGCTTCGATTAAGGACTTTCGTCATACGATATTAGATGAAATCAAAGCTATCAATTGGTATCCACAATGGGGAGAAACAAGATTATATAATATGGTGCGAGATAGGGAAGATTGGTGTATTTCACGTCAGCGAACATGGGGTGTGCCAATCCCAGTATTTTATGCAGAGGATAAAACACCAATCATTACAGATGAAACAATTAGTCATGTGTCTGATTTATTTAAGGAGCATGGATCTAATATTTGGTTCGAGTGGAAAGCAAATGATTTACTACCTAAAGGCTTTACCTCGGAGCACAGCCCAAACAATATGTTTACCAAAGAAACGGATATTATGGATGTATGGTTTGATTCTGGATCTTCACATGAAGCGGTATTACTTGGCAGAGAAGATCATTATCGTCCAGCAGATATTTATTTAGAAGGTAGCGACCAATACCGAGGGTGGTTTAATTCATCCTTATCCACATCAGTAGCTGTTACTGGAAAAGCTCCTTATAAAACTGTTATTAGCCATGGGTTTGCACTTGATGGTGACGGTAGAAAGATGAGTAAATCGCTGGGCAATGTAATTCAACCTGGGAAAGTACAGAAGCAGCTAGGGTCGGATATTCTTCGTTTATGGGTATCTTCAGTAGATTATCAAGCTGATGTTCGTATTTCAAATGATATCTTAAAACAGGTTTCTGAAGCGTATCGTAAAATCCGTAACACATTCCGTTTTATGCTTGCTAATCTTGCTGATTTTGATCCGAAAACAGATCGAGTTGCTGATACAGAATTGGAAGATGTCGACAAATATATGCTCTATCGTCTTCAACGATTAATAAACGATGTGCGTGTAAGCTATGAAAGCTATGAGTTTTCACCAATATTCCATCAAATTCATAATTTCTGTGCAGTTGATTTGAGCTCCTTCTATTTGGATTTTGCTAAAGATATTTTATATATTGAAGCAAAGGATAATCATAGAAGACGTAGTATTCAAACAGGCTATTATGAAATTCTAACGTCTCTAGTTAAACTATTAACACCGATTATTCCGCATACAGCTGAAGAAGTGTGGGAGTATATTCCAGGAGTAGAAAGTGATAGTGTTCAATTAACAGACATTCCTGAGTCGAGAGAAATAACAAAATTTGCTATAGAAAAATGGGATCACTTCATGCGTGTTCGTGATGATGTGTTAAAGGCATTAGAAGAAGCTAGAAATGAGAAAATAATTGGTAAGTCACTTGAAGCAAAAATAAAGTTAGTACCGAAAGATGAGCAAACGAAAGATGTATTACAGTCTATTGAGCAGCTACATCAATATTTAATTGTTTCAGAGGCTGAGGTAAGTGATGATACGTCAGAAACTAAGCCTTATTCGTATGTTCATGTTGCAGTTGATAAACACGCTGGAGAAAAATGTGAACGATGCTGGATTTCTGCTACAACAGTAGGTGAAGATAGTGAACACCCTGCTTTATGTTCACGTTGTGCTGAGGTCGTAAAGAGACATTATTCCGCATAAATTTAATCTAGTCATTAAAAAGAATCTGGACAAAAGTAAATAAGAAACACAAAAACGAGCTATAATTCATTGATGAATTATAGCTCGTTTTTTATTAAAAGTTAAGAAAGTATAAAATCAGTGCAATGACTGCGTTAAGCCAAGTAGTTATTTTGAAATGTTTGATGTATA
>NZ_CANMAB010000026.1:0-42013 GCF_947495635.1 uncultured Virgibacillus sp.
AACGTGTTCTTCTTTGCAAAGTTAGTTGAGGCCGTGCCCGCGGAAAGCGAAGTAATTAGTCGGAGCATTGCCAATATTCATCAAACATTTCAAAATAACTACTTCGCTTAACGCAGTCATTGCACCGATTTTATACTTTCTTAACTTAGAACAAAAGCGCAAGCGCCCAAATAGAAAAGTAGGAGCGAGTCAATGGAAGTAAAAGAATCACAATGAGCCTGTGAGCCGATGATGACTTAGAGTAGGGTGATTTGAGAAGTCGCCTCATTTCTGGGCGTTGGAGCTGGACGCAGCTCAACACGCGCCTATTTATCCACATGGTCTAATTTAATCATTTCCTATAATTTCACAGACTACTAGGAAAGGTTGATATAACCAGCCTTTTATACTGACTACTGGTTTTTTAATGTATAAAGTGAAACCTCAATCAGCGGGGTTTTGTTTATCCTCGCTGATTGTTCGTACCACAAGGGGATGATCTAAAGGTCTTTGAAGCAATCGGACATTTACTGGCAGTTGATCCCACATTATCCATATTGATTTCACTTTATTCCTTGAAATGGGGGCTTACTGCCAGTTATATCAATTATATGGGGAATAAATTGTCTAATTTAAGAGCGTATATATCACACACTGAAAGCAAGCTAATACCCTAGCTTTATGTTATTTTATTATTCCTTCTTCTTTTAACTGTTGGATTCGTTTCTTCCCCCAATCATACATCGATTCTACAATTGGTAATAAGGTATAGCCTAGTTCTGTCATAGAGTATTCCACTTTTGGTGGAGTTTCTGGATAGACTTTACGACTAACGATACCATCCTCTATGAGTTCTTTCAGCTGATTGGATAACGTTTTATGAGATATATTTTCAAACAATCGCTGCAAATCACTAAATCGATGTGGACCTTCCACACCTAAATGCCATAGAATCACTACCTTCCATTTCCCACTTAAAATGGAAAGTGTCAGTTCCTTTTCACAATGATATTCGCCATTTTGTAATTTTAATTGTATTTCTTCACGCAATGAATTACACATCTAACAGCGTCTCCTTCTATTTCAACGACGTATTGATAATAAGATAAGGGGAAACCAATGGAATTTCAACTTTTATGATTAAAATGAAAACCATAAATCTACGTGAAAACATGCTCAGGCTTTGGTAATGTTATACGTAATAGGATAAAGTAAAACTTCAAACAGTGGGAGCTTTGTTTATTCCACCACTGATTGTTAGCACCAAAAGGGGATACCTAAAGGTGTTTGAATCAATCGGACATTTACTGGCAGTCAATCACCACATATCCATATTGGCTTCACTTTATTGCTTGAAATGGGGGAGTTTACTGCCAATAGGGAGAAAAATACTTCACATTAATTATTTCATAACCGAGAAACTATTACACGATGATAAACGTATTTTTATAAGAAGGGAGAATACAAGTCAGATAGTAATAATCTTTACTTTAAGAAGGGGAAATGTATGATGTATGAAGGCAAAATTATTAAGTTCTACCGCGAAAGGGCTGGATTAACACAGGAGGAACTGGGAAGAGATATCTGCTCTGCTACCCATATCAGTAAAATTGAGCTTGGACAAACGCATTTCTCAAAAGATATAACGGAATTATTAGCGAAACGACTTAACATATCTATGCATGAGGAAATTCGCACATTTAAAGCCATCCAACAAAAATTAGAGAAATGGCATGAGTCTATTATCATGCAGCAAGAGGAAGAGGCAGATAGCTTAGCAGCAGAGCTAGAAGAAAGTGAATTAATTTATATCTCCGATTACAATAATTTATATAAACTTCTGAAAGCTCGTTTCTTACTTAGCAAAGAAAATGATCCAGGTACATTGAAAATAATCAAAAAATTACAAAATCAGAAACTTTCACCATATGAATCAGGACTGCTTTACCACATTTGGGGCATTTATTATATCCGAAAACAAGAATACCTGAAAGCAATTAATGCATTAAAATCTATTAACAGTCATACATATCAAAACACAGATTATTATTATCATTTAGCAATCTCTTATTACTTTAATAATACAGACCTATTGGCCTATTCCTATGCCGAGAAAGCATTACATTATTTCAAGAGCTCCAATAATTTTCTACGAGTTATAGATACAGAGACATTGCTACTTGTTATCCAAAATAAACATGTACAATCAAATTTCACAGCTCGCTTAAAAAAATACGAGTCGCTTATTAAGAGTTGTGAACTTTGTCATACCGTAACAAGAAAAGCAATTGTCTTACACAATTTGGCTAATGATTATTTTAGAATGGAGGATTATCAGTTAGCTGCCACCTTGTTTAAGGATGCAATGAAAATAAAAAAAGTAAAATCAAAAAAATATTTAAACTCGCTAGAGGGATATATTCAAGCATGTATAAAGGGAAATCTATTAACGAAAGATGAACTGGTGAAATTATCGAAAGAAGGTTTAGCTGTATCTGAGGAACTTAAAGAATTACTCTATAGCTATCTTTTTACTCTTTTACTATACAAATTACAAGAAAAGCAAGAGCAATATTATTCCTATCTTGAAGAACAAGCCTTACCATTTTTCAGAAATTATGGACACGTCTATTCTGTAAACGTCTATGAAAAAGAGCTATTTTTTTATTACGATAAAACAAATCAATTAGATAAAGCAGTCCAATTAGCACATCATATGTTAAGTAATCAGCATTAAAAATCTGCAACAAAAGCGCAAGCGCCCGACTAGAAACGTAGCGACTAGAGCGAGTCAACAGAGAAAAAGGAATCACGGTCAGCCTGCGAGCCGATAATGACTTAGATTAGGACAATTCGTGAAGTCGCCTCGTTTCTGGGCGCTGGAGCTGGACGCGGCTCAACACGCCTATTTATCAAATGGGCAAATTTTATAATTTCCTAGACTGTAAAAAAGCACTACACTCTCATTTTAGAGATGCAGTGCTTTCTAGTGTATTTATTCTTTTATTCTACTCCAACCGCATCATAAGCCCGATTCACTGCTTCGACTGCTGATGAGTTTTCTCCATATAGATCAGATGCTGCCTGAATTGCCGCTTGACGCATCATACTGAAGTCAGAAGTAGAAGTTAAATATTTCGTTAGTGCTCGGTAGTAGATTTGTTCTGTTTTTTCTCTACCAATTCCTTCTACTGTTACATCGTAATGGTTTCCGCCTTCGGCTACTAAATAAGCTGCCTTATTATTTATACTTGAATTAATATGCACGCCCCCATTGTCTTCTTCTCCAGTATAACGGTCATTATAATGATCTGGATAAGGGCCAGTAATCGCATTTTGTACAGAGGTAGGATCACTCATCGAACGCAGTGCATCCCCTTCAATATCTGGTGTGTAAATTTCCTCACCAATCTGCCAATCATCTCGATCAACCATTGCACCCATTATATCGGATAAAGATTCATTTAATGCACCGGATTCGTTTTCATACACTAAGCCAGCAGTTCTATCTGTAACTGCATGTGTTAGCTCATGGGCAATCACATCAAGTCCACCGGATAGAGGCAAGAAATTACGACCATCACCATCGCCATACATCATTAGCTTTCCATTCCAGGCTGCATTATTCCAAGCTTCTCCGACGTGAACAGAGGAAATAATTTTGGCACCCTCTCCATCAAAAGAGTCACGGTTAAACGTTTCTAAGTAGTAATCATATACCTTTCCAGCATTCACATGAGCATCGACTGCAGCTGGATCATTAAAGTACTTATGACCACTAGTTATTTCTTCACCCGTATACCCTAATAATATGGATAGGAGATGGAAGAGATAGAAGTCCATATTTTGTGCATCAAATGTATGCACACCATCCCCTCGTGTTTCATCAAAAAGAAGGTATTGGTCGTCATCTCCTAAAGCAATCTCAAACTTCTTCTTATCACCAAACACGCCTTTACCAAATCCAGTTACATGATCAATTGCATTTGCTTTATTTATAATCTCACCATTCGTTGCATCTATAAAGTAGTGCCAGTATCCAGGAGCTGGTTTCGACGTTGAAGCCTTTACGAGATACGAAAGATAAAATTTCCCATCATGTTCATAAATGAACTGTTCATTTGTCACCTCTCCATCATAATGTTCTACTTTGCCAATCTCCTGCTCAATGTCCTGCTTGGTAATTTCGACTGCATCCTCACCTGAAATCGAAGCCTTTGAAGGAATGTCCTTCTCTGCTAAATCAGGTACTACTTGACCAAAGTAAGCTTTTACATTGTCATTTTCATCTAAGGTAATGGTATGGTCAGATCCATATATTGGAACCCCGTTATGCTGTTCAATAAGCTTAATGTGATGTGTACCATTTTCATTATCTTTCTCTTCCTCAACCACTTTAAAGTGATCTTTCATATTCCCTTCTAATTTCAATTGCTTGCTACGATACTTAAGGTAGGCAAAAGCAACTTCCTTTTCAGATAGTTTTTTTGCTTTAGCTAAAGTATTCGGCGCTTTCCAGTTTTCAATGATATAAGAAGGCGTATTATATTGTTCATTATATTCTATCTTACTTTTTACATTTTCTTGTGCGAAGACATTAGTTCCCGCTGTCGTAAATCCTCCAAAAGCAACTGTCAGAGCCAACGTTGAAGAAATCAGTTTTCTTTTCAAGACGAATCCTCTCCTCTTTTAATAGATTAATAGAATGAAAAGATAATTACTTTTCTTCACCATCTGTTTGTGTAGCATTAAATGTCCATTCAAGGTTTAATTGATCACCTTGGAAGATGTTTTGGTCCTGTCCATTATCAACAAACTCAAATTCTACCCAAAGCTCATTCGTGTCTCCCACATCTAGACCACCATGCTGTTCCCATAATGGATCCCATATATCCTTTTTCACTACATCTGGATCCATGTTTTTCAACTCATACAAGGTAGTTTCAAAAATTGGCTCGCTCTCTTTATCCCAATTCCACATAAAGTTAACTTTAATATGCTGACCGAAATCGTCGCCTCCATTATCTCCAGAAGCGTCTACCACTTCATAATTAGTTAATAGATTCACAGTTTTGATATCGAGTGATCCTTCATTACCAAGTACAAATTCCTTTACCATCGTGTCTCCTGGCTTTAAATTAGTAATATCAATAATCGTAGTTGGATCAACAGATAAATCCAGTGTACCTGCTGCAAACGTATTATCTGTTACCTCTGTGTCACTAAAATATGCGTAAGTACCTCCAGCAATTAATGATAGCCCCAATGATGCAGTCACCACGCTCATGCCTAACTTTTTCTTCAGACTCATTAAACTTCCTCCCCTTTTATTATTTATTAATCCCCCATGCTTGTAAAACACAAGAGTATTAACCGAATATTGAGAAACATTTACGTAGATTGCTCCTTCTTTGGATCTTCTATTCCTCTAATTGCTTGGAACATGGAAAAGAGTCCGTAGAGTAGCAGGATTACACCTGGTACAATTAATAATACCGCTGTACCTACTTTCGATTTTGCAAAGTTTAAAAGATATCCTACATAAGGAACAGTAAACCCTGTATACTCTCCGATGATATTTTGTGTTAATACAGGCTCCACATCTACACCGTCATTATTGTCACCCTTTGTCGTATATACCTGCTGTTCTTCTGCTTGTTTGACCTCGACAATACGGTGAGTAATCATTTTTTCTTCCTTTGTTCTAAACGTGATAACATCACCTTTTTTGTACATTGATTGCTCTGTTCCTGGTTTGATTGCGATAATTGATCCTGTTTGAAAGGTTGGCTCCATCGACCCAGATAATACGGATTTTATTTGATAACCAAAAATGGTCGATTCTTCTCCTTTCACTTTTGAAGTTATAACCGCAAATGCAAAGATAATGATCATAGCAATTAGCAAACATGACATGAATTTACGTAACAGATGTATCAACTTCTTCACAGTATTTCACCACCTTGATTTACTAATTATTTGGATATTGACACGAGATCTTTGGAGAGATGCAGCCTTTTCTTCGTTTTTTGTTGATTTATTACTTTTTTAGCTAATTCAATGAGTCGATCAGCTTCCTAGAGTCTACCACCTGATTCACATTGGTTTGAGACTTCTGTATAGCTTGTACTCCTTGCTCGATGTAGGTATATCCCAGTTAATTGGCAAGACTATCGTAAATATTCTTGTACCGTTTGTAGTACTTCTGCCATTCGTTGTTTATTTTGTTCTATTTCTCATTTGATTCTATCTTGCTTATGCCCCACTGATTGGTAGTACCACAAGGGGATCACCTAAAGGCCCTTGAACCAACTGGCAATTGATCCCTCACTATCCATATTGGTTTCTCTTTATTACTGGAAGTGGGAGGCTTACTGCCAGTATATCTGGGATAAACAAGTTACTACTTGTAAAGCAGGGATACCTTTAACATATTTCCAGCCTATTGTGATACTTCCGTACACTAACCCGACTTTTCTATAACTGAAACACCTTGTTGCTCTTCTTATTACTTAGAGTACACCTGCAAATCTAGCATGTAAATCGGGGGATTACTATGAAATAGACTGTCGGTTTTACCGATAAAAGAGGGAAAAATGTAGTGGAACATTAGCAAAAAACTGTATATTTTAATTATTCTAATAATAACACCGATAAAAAAGACCTATATTTTTCCCCCATTCAGGAAATTACTCCTTCTATTCATCTATATCTTTTGAATTATAAATAATCATTGAGCATTTGCAGCAAGAATAAAGGAGCTGTCCAGATTTACAACGTTAAGGAAATTATAATATAAGGTACCACCAACATTTCGCAGAAAATATACGTTAAGAAACGGGAATTTATTTCATCCATCAATTTGCATAAATATCACATTATTTGTTAAATGTTGTTTTTGTGCTAATTTTATAAAAGAACAATCACTAACTAAACTAAAGGAGAGGTTTTATTTGAAAAATACATTTAGTATTATGTCATGGGCTCTAGTTTTGAGTTTTACCTTTTTTTATTACCCACCTCTGGAAGTGCAGAAGTTAGTTCTACAAAGAGCATAGAAAAGTTTAGTGAAATTAAAAATGCTGAAAAAATAACGGAAAGAGCATCTATAGGGGAAACTGATTTAGATGTTGAAGGGATTGGTGTAAACAAATACACCAAAGAGGTTACAACATCAAAAGGTAATATTATTGAATATGATGTTACCGAAATATAAGACTGCGCAATTAATAGAAAAAAGAACTATGTCTAATGGTGACAACTCTGAAACTTATGCAGTTAATTTAATCGCCAGTTACGATGGCTCTCGTGGAGATAGTAAATGGGATGACTCATATGGCGTTCGTTCATCCTCAACAATATATATTGAGAAATCTACCTATTCCGGTACCGACTATTGGAGATTGATTCGGTCTGAAGGTGGTTGGGATAGACAAGATTCAAGTCTTACCTTAACAAATCCTTATACAATCCAAGGTACCGTAGAGCAGAGTAGGGATGAGCTATACGAAAATCAAACAATAAATCGTGACATTAGTTATGCAGGTAGTTATGGTTTTGATGCTCCTTCGTATTGGGAACCTGTTAACTCGAAAGGTGTTCCAGCATGGGCTCCTCACGTCAGAGAAACCAGTCATGTAGATATATATAGAACTGACCCAAGCAATTCCTGGCATTTTTATCTCTAAATAATGAATATAAATAAAACATAAAATGACTAATATGGAATTGGTAGGGGTTATTTATGAAAAAGTTCTGTTTCATAATTATTTTAATCAGCTTTTTATTTACTGCCTGTAATGAGTCAGAAGAGAACAAGGAATATGCTAGTTTTTTATCTGACGAAGAAGGGAAATATGCTTTATATGTGGTTTCTGATGACGCAATTACATTTGAGGAGCTACAAGAAAATGATATAAATAACGTAAAGACTTTTACTCAAGAAAAAACAATGGAAGATGCAAGATTGGAAGAAATAGAGGAAGCTCCTACGTTTATAGTATTTGATACAAAAGACAAGGTTTATAAAACTAACAATAGAGATGATTTATTTAAATTTCTGCAAGAACATTAAATCATTTAAGGTATTCGGATTATAGTATTGACAACCCTATTAAATAAATTAATGTTCATAGCATCGTAAATCGGATAATTGTGTGTAAAATCATAAATTATGTAATATCATTTATTTTTTCTGTATCCATGAAACTGATTAACTTTTAATGTAGTTTTCGTTATGAAACCTTTTACTATCGAATCATAATTGTATTAAAATATCTGCAAATTTAAAGAATCACGTCCAAGTTTTCACTTGGGCGTTTTTACGCTGGACATGACCAGTACTAATGAGAATAAGGTATGATCATTTCTTCAGCTTGGTTAAATTCATTCCAATTCGACTTTTATAAAGGAATACTTGATGGTTGACTCTCCCCTAAGAGGATAGCTTATAGTTCCTTTTATAAGAAATAAGGAGGGAAGAATATGTATGAACTAACTGTAAACAATGTTAGCAAATCATTTGCCAAAAAGGTAGCCTTAAATAATGTATCTCTTAAAGTGAGAAAAGGTTCTATCTTCGGACTGATTGGTCCAAATGGTGCAGGGAAATCTACTTTGACCAGTATATTAGCTACTTTGACCTTGCCAAATGAGGGTACTGTCGAAATTTCGAATTTAGATGTTGTTTCCAAGGTGAATAAGGTTCGAAAAAAAGTTGGCGTCACTTTCCAACAAACAACTGTATTTTCGACAGGAACAGCTTGGGAAAACTTATGGATTGCCGGAAAAATGTATGGCATGAGTACTACAAAAATAATGGAACGTGGAGAACACCTGTTAAAGGAATTTGATTTGTTTCAGGCATCCAACGATTTGGTTGATACTTACTCAGGTGGTATGAAAAGAAAATTGGATATAGCGATAAGTCTACTTCATACCCCTGATATCCTTTTACTAGATGAACCCACAGCCGGATTAGATCCAGAGTCGAGAACTACTCTGTGGCAAATAGTTACAAAAATTTCCCAAGATGAAGGAACGACAATTTTTGTAACGACACACTATTTAGAGGAACTTAATCACCTAGCAACTGAAATTGCATTAATCAACAATGGAAAGATACTTGATATTGGGACGCCAAAAGAGCTGATCAATAAACTTGCTGCTGATCAAATAGAAATCCACTATCGCAAATTGGATTTGGCCAACATTCATAAAATAGAAGCATATATTTCTAACCTAAAAGAGATAGTTCGTCATGAAATAAAACCAACAGTATTAACAATTATGACGAGTCATGGACAACAAATTTTATCTGAATTACTGAAATACTTAATTCAAAGTAATGTCGAAATTAAATTTAGTGAATTGAAGCAGGCAACGTTAAATGACGTTTATTTAGCAAACTTTAATGAGAAGGAGGCAGAACTATGAATAACATGGCATTCGCTTTATTATTAGCAAAAAAGAGGCTAACACCGCTAATTAAAAATCCAATAGCAATTATCATTTCAATGTTCCAGCCATTGATTTTCCTAGTGCTGTTTGGCACGATATTTTCAAGCATATCTTCCGTAAGTGGGTTTGAAGAATCCAATTATGTATCGTATATTTTACCAGGAATTTTGATCATGAATGCTCTATTTGGCGGAATATATCTAGGAATGAGTACATTAGATGATATGAGAGAAGGAATATTTAACCGATATTTAATCGCCCCAAAGAATAACTTGATTTTCATCATTGGTGATTTAGTCTACATTTTCACTTTTCAATTGATTCAATCCACTTTGCTAATAATTATTAGCTATTTTATGGGATTTAGACTCCCAATGGGAATAGTTCCACCAATTCTTTTTCTTGTTACACCAGCATTATTCTCATGTTTAATTGGAGCTATTTCAATTGGAATAGCCGCTCTGACAAAAAAGCACACAACAATGATTACAGTCATGCAGTTTTTCTCTTTTCCATTGATTTTCTTGTCTTCTGCCTTTATGCCGACCAATTTATTGCCAAAGTGGATAAGTATTCTATCAAAAATAAATCCAGTTGACTGGGTAGTTAGAGCATCACAATCCACTTTCAACCATTCGCCCGCAATCAGCTACTATTTATTAATTATTCTATGTGTCGTTATAGCTACTTCCTTTTGTAAATTCACATATGATGTTCAAAGAAAAAAGTGAAATAAATGTGTTGACTCTTACCTTAGAGGATACTTTAGTATAAAGAGCATTGAAAGGAGAAGAAAAAATGTTTACCGTTCATGAAGTTGCAAAACTAGCTCATACAACAGTAAAGACTTTACACCATTATCACAAAATAGGTCTTTTGATTCCGGAGCAAACGACAGAAGCCGGCTATCGCCTATATGGAAAAAAAGATTTAGAACGATTACAGCAAATACTTTTTTACAAAGAATTGCATTTTCCTCTCAAGGAAATTAAACAATTATTAGATGGCGAAATCAACAGGAAAAATACGTTGATTCAGCAAAAATATTTACTAGAACAAAAAATTGATCGTTTTAAAGGTCTAATCAAAACAATCAATTCCTCTCTTAAAAATGCTAAAGAAGGAGTCGATATAGATATGGAAACTATGTTTAAAGGTTTTGAAACTGAAGAAGAATGGCAAGAAGTCTTAAAAGACCAAAATGAACACTTGAAAAAAGAATATGACTTTGACTTGTCGAATAAAACAATTGATGTGGAATCAATGAATGACTCTGCCATGGAAGCACAGTCATTTAATGAAGATATGATTCAGTTCTTACAAGATGGTTTCTCTCCGAATAATTCAAAAGTTTTGGATCGTGTAAAGAAACATTTAGCCTTTTTAGAAAAACAAGATCATCCATCAACACCGCAAGACTTTCTAAATCAAACAGAGCATTTCATCGTTGACGACTTTCATAGAGATATGCTTGAGAAATGGCAAGTGGGTTACACTTATTTTCTAAACAAAGTAGCAGCTAGTTATTTGTCAAGTATTAAATAGAACCAATACCAAATAACACAAATGGATGGTATTCATTTGTAAATTTTGATTCCCTTACATCTGATTCGACCAAAGATATGATATTTACGAAATCCAAGGGCTGTTTCGACAGCTCTTTTTGAATTTCTTTCTATAATATAGGTAAAAATGAAGTATTCTAAAAGGAGAAAATATAATTAACCTACCAAACTTAAAAATTCTTGATATGAAAGAGAGTAAATATGATTATAGATTCCTAGTAATTCGTTCCGTTACTAATAGACTAATAAATTGGATTCAAGAAACCAGTTTTGAAAAGACATTCACCAATGTTGCAGACGATATAGGCGTTGACGAAAAAGCTGTACGAAACAACTTTGTAGTTGAGCTTGAAGCTCAAACAGATATTAGAACTCCTAAATGGATTGATATTGATGAAGTGCATTTACTCAAAAACTATCGTTGTGTTATCACAGACGTTGAAAACAAATATCAACTCGCCTGTATCCGTATCTAAATTCCCTGTTGGTTCATCGGCTAGTAACCAACTTGGTTCATGTACTAATGCACGGGCAATTGCTACACGCTGCTGCTGACCTCCTGATAGCTGTGAAGGTAAAGCATGGAGCTTATCAGCTAAACCCACTTGTGATAATAAAGACTCTGCTCTTCCTTTTTTGTTGCAGGAAACTTTTCGTGAAAACAATGGAGACATTACATTTTCTAGGGCTGTTAATGCAGGTAATAGGTGAAATTGTTGAAAGATAAAACCAATATGCTCAAACCGAAAATCGGCTAACCTGTTTTGACTATATTTATGAATAGATTCGTTTCTATAGATTATCTCTCCTTCTGAAGGCACATCCAGTGCTCCAATCAAGCTAAGTAATGTCGATTTCCCAGAGCCTGACGGTCCAACAATGGCAACAAGCTCTCCTTCAACAAAACAGGTATTAATTTTCTCCAGAGCAAATGTTTCCACACCATCTCCTTTAAAAACCTTACTTACATTTACACATCCTAACTTCTGCACTTCATCCCCTCTCTTTTTATAATTTTCAATATATTTAAACTATAGCACAATTGCCTTAGGAATATATACATAGGGCGAAAATTTATATATAAAACGATTCATCATTACAAGTTATTAATTGATATTACAATTAATAACTCGTAATGAATTATCCGGTTTTACAATACTAGGATTCTTTACTTAGTAGTTTCCCCTATTTCATTTGTTAATGACAAAATATTAATTCAATTATCATAGTTAAAACTTAACTTAGGTCTATTGAATCAAAATTTAGATATTTCTGTTAATTAACTTGAAAATATTTGTTATAACAAATATGATAGATATACACCAAAACATGCATGTTGGATTTTACAAAACTATGAAAGCGCTTCTCATTATGTATTTTAAAAAGAGAGGGAGATTATCGTAGTGAATCTATTAAAACAAGCAAACAAGTTTTTCATTTTTTTCATCTTTGGTTTACTCGTCTTTACAAGCATGCCCACACAGAATAGTTTCATTCAAGCAGCAGAGACAAACGATTACAAAATTATTGGCTACTATCCATCATGGGCAGCATATGGTAGAGACTATCAAGTATGGGATATGGATGCTTCGAAGGTAAGTCATATCAACTATGCATTTGCAGATATTTGCTGGGATGGTCGACACGGAAACCCTGATCCTGCTGGACCAAATCCACAAACATGGGCATGTCAGGATGAGAATGGCAATATGGACGCCCCTAATGGAACTATTGTAATGGGAGATCCTTGGATTGATGCCCAAAAAACAAATCCAGGTGATAATTGGGATGACCCATTAAAAGGAAATTTCAAGCAACTTATTAAACTAAAAGAACAAAATCCCCATTTAAAAACTCTAATTTCTATTGGAGGATGGACTTGGTCGAACCGTTTTTCAGATGTAGCTGCTGACCCTGTAACAAGAGAGCAATTTGCCAATTCAGCAGTTGACTTTATTCGAAATTATGGTTTTGATGGCGTTGATATAGACTGGGAATATCCTGTTAGTGGTGGGCTACCTGGAAATAGTACACGTCCAGAAGATAAACAAAACTATGTATTACTTCTCCAAGAGGTTCGTGAGAAATTAGATGCTGCTGAAGCAGAAGATGGAACAGAGTATTTACTTACTATTGCTTCGGGTGCAAGTAATGAATATGTTGAAAACAATGAACTAGGTCAAATTGCAGACATTGTGGACTGGATTAATATTATGACGTATGACTTTAACGGTGGATGGCAAACACAAAGCGGTCATAATGCACCTCTTTATTTTGATCCAGCCGCAGAAGCTGCAGGTCTTCCTAAAGCAGATACCTTTAACGTACAAAGCGCTGTGACACGACATATAAATGATGGAGTTCCAGCTAATAAGTTAGTTTTAGGAACACCGTTTTATGGTAGAGGTTGGAGCGATTGTGATGCGGCTAATAATGGAGAATATCAGAATTGTTCACCGGCAACAGAAGGAACTTGGGAAAATGGCACTTTTGACTTTAGCGATTTAGAAGATAACTATATAAATAAGAATGGTTACCAACGATATTGGAATGACAAAGCAAAGGTACCTTATTTATATAATGCTTCAAACGGAAATTTTATAACGTATGATGATGAAGAATCCTTTGGATATAAAACAGATTTCATTAAGTCTGAAGGACTTGCAGGCGCTATGTTTTGGGACTATAGTGGAGATGTAAATCAAACGCTAGTGACTACATTGGCAAACAACTTAAATTTCACAGGTGATGGAGGAGATCCAAATCCACCTGCATTAGCTCCGCAGAATGTTAATGCTAGTAATGTAACAGCGTCTAGCATCGATCTATCATGGGAGGCTCCTACAGAATCTTCTTCTATTGTGGAATATGTCATTCAATTTAATAATCAAGAAATATCAACAGCATCATTATCTACAAAATTAGAAAACCTACAGTCAGGTACTTCTTATACGATTACCGTTTCTTCAAAGGATGCGGATGGAAAGCTTTATTCAGCCGCCCCATTGACTGTCTCTACAAGTGATCAAGGAGGAACATGTGATTATCCTGCTTGGAATGGAGGAGACACGTACGTTGGCGGAGATCGTGTACAACATAATGGCAATATATATGAAGCCAAATGGTGGACAAAAGGCGATGAACCAGGAACAACTGGTGACTGGGGACCATGGAAGGTAGTTGAGAGCTGTAAGTAACCCTCAGTAATCCCAATCCATCCCACGGAGCAATTCTCCGTGGGATATTTTTTATTCCGCATATAACTGGCAGTAAGACCCCCACTTCAAACAATAAAGAGAAACCAATATGGGGAAGTGAGGATAAACAAAATCTCCACTGATTGAAGTTACACATCACAGACCTTTACAAGAGAAGACCTGCTTGATGCAATTTGGCCAATGGTGCCACCAACAGATAGGACAGTCGATGATCAATCAATCGTATTAGAAAAAAGTTAAATCACCTATCTAGATGGGTGTGTATCGAAACTGCTTAAACTGCAAAGACCAATACATCAGAGTCCTCTACTAAACGGTGCAGAAGTATCCTCCAATGTGAACATGCTTTTTTACAAATATCATTTGTGATGCCTTTAAGTTACTTGAGGATCATCAGGCAGTATTCGGGTTTGAGCTTGATTTGTCGAGTCCTTTACCTTCATTTCATGAATGGCTATTTTAAATGGCTTTTAAATGCGGAAGAAATCTCCTTTTGGAAAAATACACTACGTGTTATTCCTTTCTTTACTAAAGACAAAAATTTCTATTGTCTATACTTTGCACCGAATCATTATAAAATCGGGCATTTTAACAATAAAATCGCTTCCCCTATATAGCTTATGAAAGATATTTCTAATTAACATTTATGCATAGAGATCCGATATAGTAAGTGACATCGAGGGAGGATTTTAAATGGTAAAAACAATGAAGATATCAGAATTACTTATAGGTTATAAGAATAAGGAATTCTCACCTACTGAAATAACAAAGCTATTTTTAGAGAGAATCGAACATGTGAATAAGAAATTAAATGCCTTTATTACTGTTTCTGATGAACATGCTTTAAAACAGGCTAAACTTGCGGAAGAAAACTGGATGAAGGGTTATCAATCATCTGTTTTGCAGGGGGTTCCAATTTCTTATAAAGATTTAATTAATACACAAGGAATTAGAACAACAAACGGTTCACATATAGATAAAGCATACTTTCCCCAAGAGGATGCTTATGTTGTACAGAAATTAGAAACCGCAGGAGCTATTAATTTGGGTAAAAATAACTTACACGAATATGCTTTTGGTATCACTTCTTCCAATCCATTCTACGGCAGTGTAAAGAACCCTTGGAAAACAGATCATATCCCTGGCGGTTCAAGTGGTGGATCAGGAGTAGCTGTAGCTGCTAACTTAGGTCTTGCTTCGATTGGAACAGATACTGGTGGGTCCATTCGTATCCCTGCATCTGCATGTGGTGTAGTCGGCTTAAAACCTACCGTTAATAACATAAGCACAAAAGGAATCAAGGGTATTTCTTGGTCATTGGATCACGTTGGTCCATTAACACAAGATGTAACTGACTTAGCCATTATCATGGAAGGATTAACCGACCGTCGATATAGCGAACATTGTAAAAGTGATATTCGTGGTATGCGCATTGGTGTACCTACTAATTTCTTCACTGACCACGTGGAACCCGAAATTACAAAAGCCTATCAAAACAGTTTACTTGAGCTAGAAAAACTTGGTGCTATTTTAATTGATATTGAACTTCCATTTGCTGAGGCTGCAAGCAACAGCGTTTTTACCATTGCTTTAGCAGAAGGTGCATCGATTCACGAGACTACGCTACACACACAACAGGATGACTACGGAAATGATGTAAAAGCTCACCTACTAAATGGCACAGCAATTGGAGCTACTGACTATATCAAGGCTTTAAATATACAAAAGGAAGCTGTTAATCAGCTTGATCATGTATTAATGGATATTGATTTGATAGCTACGCCAACATTACCTGTAAGCCCTAAACCAATCGGAATTGAACATGTTGAAACAGATGGATTGGAGGAAGATATTTTCACATGTATGACTCGATTTACACGATTATTTAGTTTGACAGGACATCCAGCCTTATCCATTCCTGTGGGTACAACAACTGATAACCTACCAATCGGTCTGCAATTGGTTAGTGAATATCATCAAGAACCATTATTAATCCGTGCAGGCTTCGCTTTTGAAGAAGCTTGTCTTTCTGATTTTTATAAGCAGCGATCCTTTATCGCAGAAAACATATAGAATGGAGTGAAATCATGCAAACATCAATTCAAATTGATTCAGAAATCCTTAAAAAGGTAGTAGAGCTTGGACCATTAATCAAAGAGCTTTTGCAAAACGAAAACATCCTAATCGGCATCGTCGATTTAGAAAAGTATTTATACTACGCTCCAGGCACAACCTTGGATGCCAAAGTAGCTATTGGTGATCCTTTTTTTGAACATGACTTGTTTGGTCAAGTAATTAAAAATCGTAAACGAACCGTTATCAAAACACCACCCGAATATGGGGCACCATTTAAAGGCGTAGGTATCCCCATTTTTGATAACAATGAAATCGTTGGCTGTATTGGTATTGGCATTAGCTTAGATCAAGAATATGAATTTCTTGAGATTATTCAATCATTGGAAGAGCTAGCAGATAATGTACAAGGAAAAGCCCATACGATGCTTTCACAAACAGAAGAATTATCCGCAACCGTCCAACAAATAGCCGCCCACTCGGAAAATGTGGAAAAAAATTCGGGTGAAATTCATGATGTTACTGGATTTATTAATAAAATCTCCGAGCAATCAAATTTACTCGGGCTTAACGCTGCGATTGAAGCAGCAAGAGCTGGAGAACATGGCAAAACCTTTTCTGTCGTTGCTAAAGAAATACGGAAAATGGCTCAGGATTCCTCGGAAGCTACCGATAAAATCAGCAATGTATTAGCAGAGATCATGTCAAATATTGAACAGACTACTGAGCAATTATCTGATATAGCTCAAGCAGTTCAAAGTCAGGAAGGAGAAGCGGAAACCTTCTCACAAATGACGGAGGAATTAAACGAAATGACGAATAAGCTGAAGAAGCATATTGAAGTATTAACAAATAACTGACAATGAAAAAAGCGTCCCTACAGAATAGTATGTAAGGACGCTTTTTTCTTATTTTCTTTACAGCAAAGATTATTTTCCTACTAACACAAAGACATTCTCGTCTGGTGCTTGCATAACCGTAACATGACCACGTAACGTGAAACTTCAATCAGTGGGGGTTTTGTTTCCCCACTGATTGTTCGTACCACAAGGGTATGACCTAAAGGCTTTTGAACAATCGGACACTTAACTGACAGTCGATCGCTCACTTATCCATATTGGTTTCACTTTTTTGCTTGAAATGGGGCCTTACTGCCAGTTATGTATGGGATAAAACCTTTTTACTTCAGCTTCTTAATTTGCTTATCTATGTTTTCGGTTTTACTCTTCTTCTCATCTTTATCTAAAGCGTCATTAGCTTTAATCAGCTCTTTTTCTTTTTGTAGACTTTTTATTTGCAGGTCTTTATTTTTTAATGCCTTGGCAATTTTAAGTGCCTCTTTCGGTTTATTTATTTGAATATAACTATGAGCGGCTAAAGATTTTGCCCGGTTATTATCAGCGATTTCCTTATAAATTTCCAATACCTGCTTATAGTCTTTATTTAACCACGCTTGCTCTATCTTAACTTGTGGTTGATCCGATTTAATAGAAAGAATTTTTTGATTTGCTTCCTCACTATTAAGGGCTAATAATTTTACCACTACTTCACCCTCATAAGACTTGTTCAAATCTAAAGCCTTGGACAAGCTTTCTAATGTATTCAATTGGATATATTGTCCTGCCAGTACCTTATTAGCATTCTCATCAAGTGATTGGACACTTTCCAATGCAGCTATGGCTTCTTCCGTCTCACCAGAAATAACGAACTGATATCCTTTGATTATTGCTTCTTTCTGTTCTAGTTCTTTTTGTAATGTTTTATTCTCATCCTGTTGCTCATCAAGTTCACTGGTCGTAGCGGAAGCAGCCTTCGTGCTTGGTACTACCTTGCCAACATAAACAAATAGCATTCCTAATAAAATACCAACAGTTACACCGATAATTAACGATTTTCTTTCTACCTTCAGTTTAGAACGATTTAAGGATGGTAATTTTTTTGAAGCCATTTTTTCTTTATCTTCAAATTTATTCGTAATAGGTTGTTGATTCACCTGAGAAGGTTCCAGTGCCTTTCTTAATTGCTCTATTGAGGCCGCTGCTTGAATACGCTGGACTATATCTTGATCAATTGCATGTGTGGCCGTATTACCAGTAGTGAATAAATACAAAAATACATTTTTTAAATCTTGAAGTAATTGGAATGATGTATATTCCTCAGGTGGTAATACAGAACGTATACCTCGATGGGCAAATTTTATGTTTCCCTCATTATTAGCATAAATATTATCTGGATGAACTAAGGTCGTGTATTGTGTTCCAAATAAATTGTCCACCGTTAATATACTACGTGCTAATTTACATTTAAATTCCCTATTTGATGATACATAACTAGTTAAAGACTTGAATCCATGATCAATTTGATAATGGATTTGAACCATCGATTCTTCAATATTATATTGTCTGCAGGTTAAAAATAATTCACTGTCTCTTTTTAACTCTTCTAATTGTTCATCTGCTAAAATATTCGTCTTTTCCTTCGCTATTTCGAAGGTTACAGTATCCATAGTCTTCCTTAAGATTCCATCTTTTATTTCAAATCGGTCAGTCACCATATCACCCCTTATTTCTTATTAGCCAAACTTTTTCGTCCGCTCTCTCCAAGATAATTTTACTTTTTTTAGTGCAGCTATTACATGTTCAATGGAATTAAATCGTTTCTCAGCATCCGTCTCTGTCAACTTCAAAATAACCTTTACAAAGGATTTTGGAGCGCGCTCATTTAATATACTTTTATTCGTTATGGTATATATATTTTCTCCATCAGAAATGAGATAAAATAATGTAGCACCTAAAGAAAATAAATCAGAGCGTTTATCAATAACACCTTTCTCAAATTGTTCTGGTGCAGCAAATCCTATTGTACCCAAAGCAGATGACCGTTGTGATTCATTTTCAAAAACGGAAGTTCCAAAGTCTATTAAATGAATGGTATTATCCTTCGTTAATAAAATATTAGAAGGCTTTATATCTCGTATAACAATAGAAGGATGCTTCCTGTGGAAAACCTGGATGATATCAGCTATCTTCTTGCCAATTTCGAGTACTTCATCCCATTGAAATCTTCTATTCCTTTGTTCTATGAAATCAGCTAAATTCGTACCATTGAATTTTTCCATGATAATTGCTTTATAATGATCCTGAATCGTTACAATATCAAATAATGTCGGAACATTCGTATGATCGATAGCTGCTAATATTTTCGCTTCATTGGTAATTTGATTGGTAAACAATGTCGTAGGTTGTTTAACTACTTTTAATACTGCTATTTGTTTTTTCGGACCTACAACTTCATAAAGCTGCGATGTTCCGCCTTCACGAAAAAAGCTTTTTACTCTGTATTTGCCATTAATACGATGATTCTTGATAACCTTCATGACTCATCTATCTTCCTTTACGTCCCAAAATAAGAACAGATACATCATCATGGTAGTTCGCATCTCTTGCCAGATTACAAAAATGCTCCGCTATTTTTTGTAAGGAATGTTCTCTTTCTAAACCCTCTTGAAATTGCTTATGGAGATCCTCCTTTGTAAACAAAGAGTATAGACCATCCGTACATAAGATAAAATGTTCTTCTTCTGAACATGTGTCCATAGAGACAAATGGATCTATTTCTCCTTTAACTCCCATACACTGTGTTAATAAGTGAGACTTATCATCCTTCTCTGCTTCTCTTTCCGACAAGACCCCATTCTCCACCTGCATTCTTGCCCAAGTATGGTCTTTTGTAAGCTGTACAAAACGCTTGGACTGCTCCAAATCAATAGTGTCGTCACTTTCCTCTAAACGAATAGCTATTGGTTTTCGCACTCGATAAATTCTCGTATCACCTACATGACAAATAAGATATTGATCACCCACAATAATTAGCACACTTAATGTCGTTCCTAAATGATGATCTTCTCGTTTACCTATATCGATTAGCTTTTGATTAATTACATGAAAGATACCAGCTATTGTGTCTTGGCAATCTTCTAAAAAACGTTCTGAATTATCATGTTTAATCAGCTTCGTTCTCCACCATTTTAAGATATAATTGGCGGCATAGAAGCTTGCTATATCTCCAAACGTATGCCCACCCATCCCGTCAGCAGCAATTAAAATATGCGCTTCTTCATTCTGGTTAAGATAGCTCGAAGTATATTCAATATAATCTTCATTTATTTTTTTGTCTGGACCTTTCATCGTAAATAATCCAAAATCAATACCCTTCGTTGCATTCATTATTTAGACACCCTATACGAATAAATTATCTTACCAATTTGGATTTTATCTTCATTTTTTAATTCATGTATTTTATATGGAATAATCTTTTCTTCATTAATATACGTACCATTTTTTGATCCTAAATCTTTAATACCATACGTGTCTGAAAGTTTAACAAGCTCAATATGTAAACGAGAGACACCTACACTTTTTTCCACATAATCTGTACCTTTTTCAGCTCTACCAATAATATAGTTATCCTTTTCTAATTCAATACTTTCTTCAGCTTCTTCTCTTTTAACAAGAAGATAATTCTTTACTTTCGGTAACTTTTTACCATGTAGCTCCTCTTCATCCAATAGCATGGTTTGATCTCGTTGATTAGAGGATATGGATGACGTATCCGTAGTTAACGCTTCACTATTTGTATGTAGCGTAGAGGCAGTTTCACTCTGTTGCGCAAAGACTTGATTAACTACTTCCTGATTGTACGAAATAGCGCTATCTTGTTGTGCTGGTAAATCATTCGTATGTTCTGACGTAGCTTCACTCGTCTTCTTCGCTATAGTCGGCTTATTCTTACGCTGTTTATTTTTGACTCTTACTTCCTTCTCGATAATGGTAGGCTCTACACCTGGACGCCAAACTTTCCAATATACGTACACACCCGCAATTACTCCTACACTTAAAACGGATGAAACTCCGAACATAATTGAATTTGGACTGCTTTCATATAGCTTCCATATAACTGCCAAGGCTAAGATCCCTATTAAAATGGAATATGTTTTCATCTTACTAGTAAGCGGTGGTAATTTTTTCACTTTTTTCATGATCGTTGTCTGCTGATCTTGCTCGGCATTCGCATCTTCATTCTCATTATTTATTGATTGCTGCTGCTGTGTCCCTTGTAATTGACTTAATAATTGCTTAAGTCCTTGCAAGCTAAAGCCAGGGTCTTTAATGTAGCTGAGAATCATCTTAAATTGAACACCTTTTAACCCCTGTACTTCACTAGCCATATTCAAGATTAATTTTTTCAATTCCTCATACATCGATGGCTTATTCGCTATTTCATTCACTGGTAGATATGTTAAGTACACTTGATGATATCCATTGCCAATATAAATAAAATCTTCATGCAAAACATACTGCTGATCATTCAGCATATAATTGCTTGAATCTTGTAAAGCCTGAATAATATTTATAAACAAGGCATAGTACTCTTGCATTGTTAATGGCTTTTCTTTCACAATTGGCCGTAACTTTCTCAAGCCTTCAATTCGATAGTATACCGTACTACGACCATTGATGTCTTCAAAGCTCATCGGAATCAATCTTGGAATATGATTAGCTTGAATCATTTTTAATTGCAGGCTATCAAAATCTCGTTGTTCAAACCCTGTTTCTTTCGTTTTTCGTAGTTTCATATACATTCCATTTGCTTGTTCATAAGTTATATGAAACTGATAAAGTTCACTCATATGAAATTCTCCCCCTTAAGCCAAATACATATAATAAAATGAAGTTACAACACCTGGTATTACAGCATAAATAAATGGAAAACGATTAGAAATGTTATTCTTAAAGTCGTCCAGTGGTGTTAACGATTTATCTCGAATCGATTCAAAAATATGATAGAAAGCTAACGTCATATTAACTAAAAATGTTTTAGTAAATAATAAGATAATAATTGCAATGAATCCAGCAAAAATGATGGAATACATAATGGAATATAGCGTAAATAAAACTCCAGAAATCGCTCCAATTGCTGCAAATAATTTCACATCACCAGCACCTATAGCTTTAAAAATATACAAGACTAGCATAATACCTCCACCAGCCAATAACCCAAATACAGAATTTAACAACCCGTCCAATTGATTGAAAAATAAATGAAATAACAAACCTACCATTGCACCACTAACGTTCAACCAATTTGGTAATCTGGAATATTTGATATCATAAAATGCTGCAACCCCTAAAAACACAATTAATAGATAGAAATGTGTTGGCATTCTTCTCCCTCCTTCCTAAATTAATTCCCTACCCAGCCGCGCTCTGCTGCTTTTTTCTTTATTTATACATTTCACTATTCAAGCATGCGGTTCTTTTCAAATACATGAAAGGTGTGTTATTACAACCTGATACAATTATTATGATAAACAATAATACTAATAGTTTTTTCATCAGTAATAACCCCTCCGTATATCAGATTTTCTTATCTCCCTTAGAATGAAGATATTTAAATTTAATATCTTCATTCTAAGAGTAGTAAGCTACCCCATATTGACAACGCTTATGATGAAACAGGTAGTTCGAATTTAGTTTCCTCATTGGATGCCATATATTCATAAACCAGATAAAGAACATTATCTTTGTTAAAATCACTACTTATATATACTAAATCACCTGTAATTTCTTCTCCTGGATTTAATTCTTCGTTTCTTTCTAGAAAGAAATCTTCATCTTCAGAGTTTAAACCAATAGATTCTGATACAAGTTGGGCAGAAATCATTTCATTTGGTACAAATGGTTGATCGCTAATATTTTTAATAGTTGCATTAATTACAGCAAATTGTCCACCTTCTTCAGAAGTATAGCCGAATTGTTCTAGATCAATTCCATTAATTGGTTTTGAAGTTAATTCAAAATCATTAACCGTAACTTCGTATGGGAAGTCATATAAATCACTCGTAATTGTCGCCGTTTCCCCTATCTGATAAACTTTTTTATCCTCAGCATCTTTACGTTTATTATTATCATCGTTTGTTTCTGTCGCTTGTTCCTTGTTATCATCTTTCTCCTCTTTGTTATCACCTTCATCGTTATCGCTACAACCTGCTACTACAATTACTGCTAGTAGTACTAATAATACTAATAATTTTTTCATTGGTATCCCCCTATTTCGTTTAACAAACAATCTACCAAGATATTTCCCCACTACCTCATTGCTATACTTAGGAATAAAATATATCAAAATATCTCATTCCTAAGGGCAGCAATGCTACCCTAAGTATTATGCAAGATTATTATTCAACGTTCTTTAATGTAAATCATACTTCTTCATCCATCATAAATTCAAAAACTAAAAAGCTATTATTTTCTTTAAAATTTGTGATTGATATCAAGTTAGTTGTTATTTATTCACCAGAATTTAAACTATCTCCTAATTCCGGAGTTAATTCATTAAAGAAACCTAAGGGAGCTGAGTTTAAGAAAATGGGTTCAATTTTATCAAAAGGTATAAAAAGCTCAGTACTCGTATTTTTAATTGTAAGATTTACTACAGCAAATTTAACTCCAGTAAAGTCTCCACCATCTGCATTAAAATCAGCAACGGATTTCCCTTCATATTCATCCTTCTCTTTATAACTATTCAAGGTAACTTCATAAGTGAAATCATATTTATTACTTTTCACCTGTACTGTTTCACCAACATTGTGTAGTTCAATATCTTCTCGATTATTATTTGCTGTTTCTGCAAGCTCAGGATTTTTATTTTTTTCTCTTGTATTATCACTATCACTACAACCTGCTACAAGCATAATAATAGCAAGAAAAATTAGACAGATCTTTTTCATAATAATCTCTAAATAACTTACTTTTTAGGGTTAGGTAATACAAAGTGTATTTCTTCATCAGATGATATTTCATATTTTAATGTGTATTTTCTTGAATCATCTAGTGGTATATCGTAAACTAGATGACCTTTCAATTCATCTCCGGGAGCCAACTCTTTATCACCAACTTCAAAAAATTCGTCATTTGAAATATC
Organism: uncultured Virgibacillus sp.; assembly: GCF_947495635.1. NCBI lineage: Bacteria > Bacillati > Bacillota > Bacilli > Caryophanales > Bacillaceae > Virgibacillus > uncultured Virgibacillus sp. The sequence goes on from NZ_CANMAB010000026.1 coordinate 24,278, forward strand.
TCCCGCAGTGTCACCCTCTTTTGCTAAATTCGCTGAAAACATTTCATTTGGAACGTACGACTCGTCACTTCTATTTTTAATCGTTACATCTACTACAGCAAATCCATAACCTTCATCTGCACCAGTAATATAATCTTGTATTTTCACACTGTCTACTTCATTTTGGATATTAAAATCATTCACCGTTACCTCATAATCAAAATCATATAAATCACTGGTAACTGTTGCTGTTTCTCTCATCTGATAAACTTTTTTCTGTTCTTCCGTTTCTGTAGTATTGGTTTTCGATTCATCCTACTGAATCGCCGTTTTATTATTTTCTTCTCCAGTATCTTTGGTAGTATCACCTTTATCACTACATGCTACTAATAACAAAATTGCTAATAACAAAGTTAATGATTTTTTCAAGAAAATCTCCTTCCTACACCGCCCCTAGTCTTATACGATATATAACTTCCAAGAAATAAAGCATATGTACGGGTTTAATACATTATTTTTTAACTGGTGTTAATGACCTTTTTGTATACTTTCTTTAATATGTAAAAAAACTAACGTCAACTTAATAAAAACGGTTTTCGTAAATATAAAACTATAACTCCAATAACCCTACGAATATAATAGATATATAAAAGCACAAAGCGTAAATAATACGCCTATTATCACTCAATAACTGCAAATAATTGCTCATCACAAGCACCTATAGCTTTTTAAAAATATAAAAGACTAGACATAATACTTCCAAACACGATTTGAATTTAGGGATTCTCTGCTTGCGAATATTAAAATAAGCTAGCGCAATTAAAAATAATTAATAAATTAATGTCCTTACAATGTTTTACCCCTATTAATTTCCAACCCATCCACGCTCAACTACAATCTTTTTAATTTTGATCTCTTTTTCAAAAAAAGGGAGCACAATTTGCATGGTATTTTCAGCTTCAATCTTTACATTTGCCGCATCTTCGCTAGTTCCATGTGGAAAGGAGGAATCTATTACTCGAACACTTTCTGGACTAAAAAAAGTTGAGCTAAATACATTTTCTTCGTATTTTTTTTGAACTATTCCTTGATAAATTTCATTGGAGAAGTAATTAAGTCCTTGCCCTGATGTTGGAATAACATCCTTACCTACTGCTCCTAATTTATCAAGTATATAATTAGCCACCTCATGATTTCCTAACTTACCTGCAGCACCCTCTGTCAAAGAATCAACAAACCCATCTGTTTGTTCTTGGATCAGACCTTGCCCTACCATTGCTAAATATGAATAATGAGCTACAGACTGAGCTGTTTCATTTACCGCTTCCTGTAATGCCATCTCAGCTATCGAAATTTTCACTAATGAGGTGAGAAACAAAATAAAAGTTAACAAAAGAGGGATGATTAATGCTGCTTCCAACGTTATACTTCCACTATTTTTTTTTAGAAAATTCAACATAACACACCCCTTTTCCTTATGATTTAATACGGTTTAATCAATGTTCACACAACGATCAGGAATCTTGTCGTAATTAGCTATTTTTTCTACTTCATAATTATCATTTATTAAGAAATGGTTCCTTTGTTCACCATCACTTGTTTCCCAAAATGTAATAAATTTACCGGTAAATCCATCACTTTTATGGTCTATATGTAGTGATTCACAAACTTCAATATTGATAATATCAGCTTCTTGATAATCTCTGCCTGGAAAGTTCATGTCTAGTGCTCCTTCTACAATCGCACTTTTTGCTTTTGCTTGATCTAAATCTTCAATACGTATACTTGGGGCACTTTCAGTATCCGTTTCATTATTCCCACATCCGGCAAGTAATAGAAATGAGGCCCCTAACGCCATTAATAATTTCTTCATTTCTAGCAACTCCTAATTTTTATCTAAAATCACAACTTAATATTCTTGTACTTTCTCACTAAAAGGACCTTCCTATTAATCAATATAGATGCAGCGGTCTTCAATTTTTCTATAGCCAGAAATTATTTCTATCTCATAATCAGTAGTTAGCGAGAAATCGTACGCAAATTTACCATCACTTGTCTCCCACTCCACTTTATACATATCGATAAATCCAGCTTCTTCATTGTCAATATGGTATGATTCACAAACCTCGATATTTACAATATCGGATGGGCTATAGCCTTTATCATGTAGGATATGGCTCTCTAAAGCCCCTTCAGCTATGGCTTCTCTTGCTTTATCTTTATCTAATTCTTCTAAAGTGCCACCATCACCACCTGAAGAATTTGAACAGCCAGCTACTAAGAAAGTGATAAAAATAAGTAGGAATGATAGTTTTTTCATTACGCACAACAACTCCTTAGCCATTAATAAATACTTTATACTTCTCGAAAGTTTCGGGTGAGGAGTAGTATAACCTCTCCTCACCTTTTAGATTCACTGCTTATTGTTCTGGGTTCGGTAACTCAAAGTGTGTTTCTTCGTCAGACATAAATTCATACTTTAATACAAATGTATCTGCATAATCAACTCTAGTGGTATATACTAAATGACCTTGTATTTCTTCTCCAGGTGCTAATTCCTCATCTCCTATCGTAAAGAATTGGTCATAAGATGTTTCACCGCCTTTTGCGTCCATTCTCGCAAAATTCGCTGAAAACATTTCGTTTGGTACATAGGATCGATCACTAATATTTTTAATGGTAACCTCGACGACGGCAAATCTACCATCTTCTTCTGCACCTGAAATAATGTCATCTAAAGGGGTTCCATCTACTTCTCTAGTTAGCTTAAAATCGTCTACGGTTACCTCATAGTCGAACTCATATAAATCACTGGTGATCACAGCTGTTTCTCCGATTTGATACACTTTTTTCTGTTCTTCCTTTTTCGAAGTATCGGTATCAGTTGCCTTTTCATTATTTTCTTCTCCAGTATCTTTCGTAGTATCACCTTCGTCACTACATGCTACTAATAGCAAACTTGCAAATAACATAATCAATAGTTTTTTCATCAATTATTCCCTCCTGATTAATATGAGTATACTTTCCGTTTTTCAAAAATATAATAGTTCCCCTCTACATTTCCAGGTAATACTTCTGCTAATTGTGGAATAAACCATAGCTTTAATTTACCTTGTACATTTCCTTCGATATACGATGGTTTGTCATTTAAATTAACACCCGTCTCCTTCGTTACAACTGCCTGTACTCTTCTCATCTTTTCATTATTATACGGTTCACTGGTAGATTTCATTGCCATTATAATTCTAAGAAACATCGGCATGTTCATCGGCACACCTGTTCCTCCAAACATTTTAAAAGGATTCCAATCCATTTTATAAGGTTTTTCCGTAAGATCTTCCAACTGATCAGCTGTAGTTATTATCGCTCCTGCCAGTGCCTTAAAAAAGCCTAATGGTCCTGCAAATCCCCCCTGTATACCTTGGGAAATTAAGTTACCTACAAATAAAATTAAAGCTATGTCTTTTAAAAACATAAAGTAATTCATTCCAGCAACATTATATCCATAAGTAATATATTGTGCTTTTTTTGTAGCAAAAGCATAGGATTCTGAAGCTCCAATTTCATATGGTTCTTTTGATCCGTAATTCGCCATAATGTACTCATTAATATATAGTTCATTCCGAACAGAAGTTGGAAAACCTTGCATAAATACCACAAATTCTTTAAATCTATCGAATGCATCTTTGATAAATTGTAGACGACTCGGTTCTTCTGTATCGCCTACAGTTCCTGTTACTCCATCATATTCTGCGATAATATTATCAAGCTCAGCATAAAGCTGATTATCACTTGATATTTGATTTTTGATATCATTATATTTATTCAATTCTGCCCATAAACTGCCAAAACTTTCATCTGCTTTTTCTTCTTCTGCTTGCGTATCCACATTTTCCAATGCTTTTTTCAGATCATCATATTTTTGCATTTGATCTTCTATTTTTTTCACTTGATTTTCTTTTAAGTTATTTAACTTAGTCTCGATAGATTGAATAATAATTTCTGCTGCTGTTTTATTATTGCTATCAATAGCTATATAAAACAGTGCAAATAACTGACCTATACTATACTGTCCTGGATCACTTAGGTTTGGATTATCACCTAAGGATTTGTCAATTCGAACTTTTTCATAAATTGCATCCGTACCATCTAAAATATCTTTAAAAAAATCATCCGTTAGTGTAAATTTCTCTAATTCTGATAATAAATCACTACCATCCATCAATTCATTAATCTGGTCATTATAATCCTTTGCTGATCCACTTTTGGGATTAGTGAATTCACCACCAGAACCAACTAAATGGGTAGGTATATCATTATGGTATATCTCGATATCGATAACACTTTTATATATTTCAGCGTTAATTCCTGCTATGTAATTATCGATTTCCTTTTCTTCACTGGAACTCAATTCTTCCTCTCCATCTGCTTCTTTTTCTTTTAACTCTTGATACCTATCAAGATAAAAGACTAACTGATTGAAAGTTTTTATTCCTTTAGGGATTTTCTCATTATCAGATGAAACTGGATTACCAATGACACGATTCTTAATATCTTCGTTAATCAGTTTGTTATAAGGATTTAATTGTTTAATAGATTCATCAATTTCAGCATTCCTCTTTTTCATTAAGTCAAGAATTTCTTCATAGTTTTCAACTAGATCCTCTGCTTCTTCTACATCTTCTACTGATATATCATTTCCTGTCAGTAATTCAAATAAATCTTTCCCCATTTGTACCGGTGCTTGATATTTCATACTTTCTATAACTTGATGTCGAAAAACATCATAGTCAACTAAGTTACGTGAATTATCAAAGCTTGCCGTTGCACTTGTAATCGATGGTCTCGCAAGGTTTTGTGTACCACTCAATTCAGAGCCAGAATAGAACTGATCATTCATATATGTAGTAAAATCCCCACCTGCATCATTTCCATCATATGCAAATAAGCCTACACCTGCCAAATCTGAACTAAACTGCGACATGGTAGAACGTAATGCAGTCTCCATTGCACTATCTATTTGGCGTTCTGCACTTAGAATACGCAACGTATCGATCAATAATGCATTTAATAAGAAGATTGGCAGGATAATCATAATAGCATAGATCGAGACAGAACCATTATCCTTTAAAAAAAATCGTTTTACTTTTCTTTTCAAGTTATTCACCACCAAAAAACTTCCTTATGGAGCTAACTGCATCACTTAATGCTCCATTCATGCCAAATTCACTCCATAAATATTTACCGAAGTTGGCAGTTCTAATTAATTCAGGAGTTTCAGTAACCACATGGCTAGATGTTCCTTTCACCTTGCTTCCAATCATATTTTTCAAAAAGGTGGGGATATACAAGCCAGATTCAGCCTCCACCTCAACTTCGCTATATATCAGCGTATTATTATAGTCCACTTTTAATGTAATTGCACCATTGTAAATATATGCCTTGTCTAGTTTATTTTCTACCAAACTCCTTCCAGAAAATCCACTTAAATTAAAAAAACCTAAAACATCATTATCTGCGACCCGCCAATATAATCCATCTCCACCAGCTAGACCTGTATATTCTGTTTTTTCAAAATCACCCGTTTTTATGTCTTTATGTGTACTATTCCATGTATAGGCGAGCTCACTTGATACTTTATGCGCCATATAGCTTGCCGTTCCCATTTGAAAAATAATAATACAAAAGAAAACACCAATTAGAGTAAACATTAGAAGAGCAGGGAAGACAAGGGTAGCTTCAATTGTAAAGCTTCCCCGCTCTTCCTTCATAAAGGGCTTCATATTGATTACTCCCTTCATTTCAACTGTTAATTATTAATTAACATTCTTTCTCTTATTTTACTTCCCCTTCGCTGAATTCCCATTCAGCTCGGGTCGTAATTTGATCAGATTCAATACCAAAAGCAAAGTTATAATTATCTGCTTTCTCTATACGAAACACATAATTGCCAGTTTTAGTATCGCTTGGTGTTAATTCTCCCTCTATCATCTGTATATCTGAAATACCTTGAATCATTTCAGATCCTATAGGTACCTTATACTCATCAGATGCGACTGCTCTTAAACTAGGTTCAAAAATATCAGTAGCATCAAACGTCCTATCATCGACATTCTTTACAGTTACATCAACTACTACAAATGTATTTCCATGTGATGGTACATTTTCAAGTTCATCACGATAGCTTACTTCATTTAATGTCACTTCGTATTTCAATTTATCAGGTGAGCTTACAACGGTTCCTGTCTCTCCTATTTTCAAGCCAAGTTGATGCTCTACATACTCATCATTACTAGTTTCTTCGTCTTTTTCTTCTGTAGCTGTTCCATCTTCCGATTCTTGCTGTGTATTCTCATTAGAAGTATCAGTATTATTGCTATCTGTTTCTGTTTGCTCTTCCCCCGTCTGTTCCGTTTCCTCATTTGGTTTATCATCAGAACAGGCAGCTAAGATTAGACAAATTATTAATACTAAGAACATGGATAATAAACTGTTTTTTTTCATGATAGATTGTTAATCCTCCTCAAAAAACGTATAGTCATGATCACTCACCTGGAAGCTGTTCATCTATATTGTCAAATAGATTATTTGCCCATTTTGTAATCCTTTCCTTGAATAAGAGGGCAATTGCTACTAAAACAGCTAATATTAAAAGCACTTCAATTGTTTCTAATCCCTCTTCATCATTCCAAAAATCCTTCCAAAAATTTGTGATTTTTTCCATGTAAACTCTCTCCTCTATGCATATAAATTTAATAATTAAAATATAGCTATTGCTGGGTAAATAACAATTAATAACACGGCACCAAATATAAAGATTATCGGGAATACCAATTTTGATGATGCTTCTTCCCCTTTAATTCTGGTAATCGTTTTTCGCTTATCCCATAATGATACCGATAATTCTTTCAGTGATTGAACTAAGAGAGCTCCACCTTTGCGATAATTCATCATAACGGTTGTCGTAAATATGGAAACCTCCTGAATCCCACATCTGTAATTTAGGTCCTTCATCACCTCCTGAAAGGGTGTGTTTGCTGACATTTTATTTACCGCTTCGTTTAGTTCAAAATATAATGGGGAATCAAAAACCTTTTGTTTATTCTGATCCACACATTTTTTTATGGCACCTTGAACCGTATCTCCTGCATTTACTAATAGAATGACTTTATTAACGAATTCGGGCAATTCAATAACAATAGAATCCTTTCGTTGCCTCACTTTTTTATCCAAATCCTTCACTAAATAAAAGCCTAAAATGCCCGTCAATATTAATCCATATATTAAATTTGTATAACCTCCACCGTCCAATTCCACATATACCATTGTAAAGAATACTGCTAATGTTATGGTTGTGATGATTTTTGCCAAATATATTTTGGTATGATCGGCTGATAGTTTACTTCCTTTTAAAATGATCATTTTCTGATGAATAGAATTAATCAATTTCGGCATTCGTTTATACAAGTTTAATTTATCAATGATAGCTAATGCGTAAGGAGCAATGATAGGTAATGTAATGTCTTCTTTATAACTAGAAATAAATGATTCATATACCTTCTTATATTTCAAGTTCATGCCAATGATAATTAATAGAATCACCATCAATATACTTTTTAGTATCATAGATTAACCCTTCCTATACCTCTATGTCCATAATCTTTTGACTAATTAAAAGTCCACAAATGATACACGCGAGCGCAACTGTCATAACAATTGGCCCCAATGTGCCAAACTCATATAATGGTGCTACAAAATCAGGGGAAGTCACTTTCAGCATGACCGTAATTCCCACCGGAGCCACCGCCATAATCTTAGACTCAAATTTCTTTTGGGAAACTAGTACCCTAATATCCTGTTGTATTTCGATTTTATCTGTAATAATATCAGCTGTACGTTTGATTACTTCTACTAAGTCTCCACCAGTTCGTTTACATGTAATAAATACATCTGAAAAATTACGGATATCATCTACATCGGAACGCTTGGCAAAGTCATCTATAGCACGTTCAATTATTTCACCATTTTCAACTCTCCGGTTAATCAAGTTTAATTCCTTCAAAATGCACGTGTCATTATCGGGATAAAGCAATTTTAAGTCCTTTTGAGTTTCACGAAATGCATTCTCAATTGACTGCCCTGCTGCAAGAGATGATGCAAGTGAGCTAATTGCTTCCTTAAATTGTAAAGCCAATTCATCTTTTCGCATTTTTATTAAATCTTTACGCTTAAATTTAGGATAAATAATTCCAAGACATGCAGCGATACTTGATACAATGATACTGTCATAAAATATTATTCCTACACAAAATATAATACTAGCTGCTAATAATGTATACTTCACTCGTTCTGTTTTCGACAATTTATAGGTTCCATAGTCAATAAGATTTTCTCCACCTATGGTCCTTCTTTTAATTGCTTCTATACTTCTTCTTCTAACCTCAGCACCATGCTTTTCTGCCAGTTTTTTTTCTATGTTTGCCAACTTTTTCTTTCGGACTCTACGGAAAATAAATATTCCTACACAAACAATAATAGCGGTAAGTGAAAGGATTTCTCTTGTGTCCATTTATCATCCTCCTCTTCAGGCACACCTACTATTAGGCAAACTGCTCCAATACATCGTTCTTTCCTGTAAGTTTTAGCTTTGATGTATTTTCCAGCTTATGATCCGTCTTTTGAAGCTTACCGATAATTTTTCCTCTGTAGTCCTCTCCGGTTTCTTCAAAAACATATAATGGTTTAATAATAATTTCACCATTCTCTACTCCACACACCTCAGAAATCTCCATTACTCGACGCGAATGGTCTCTAAGCCTCGATAAATGGACCATGATATCAATTGCCGATCCTATTTGTTTACGGATAACTTCAATTGGTAATTCAGCACCACTTAAAACCATCGTTTCTAAACGGCTTAGCATATCATAAACGGAGTTCGCGTGCCCTGTAGAAAGAGACCCATCATGACCAGTGTTCATCGCCTGCAGCATATCTAATGCCTCTTGCCCACGTACCTCACCAACAATAATCCTGTTCGGTCGCATACGTAAGGAAGCCTTGATTAAATCTCTGATTGTAATTTCGCCTTTACCCTCTGTATTGGCATTTCTTGTTTCGAGACTAACTAGATTTGGAACTTTGCGTATTTGTAACTCTGCCGAATCCTCGATAGTAAGAATTCTTTCCTCGGTTGGTATAAAATTGGACAATACATTTAAGAATGTCGTCTTACCAGAACCCGTTCCACCACTAATGAAAATATTATACTTCGCTTCTACTAACTGTTCGAGAAAATAAGCAACGTCCTCATCCAATGCACCAAACTGGATCAAGTCTTCAATCATTAAAGGCTTTTCTGGAAATTTACGAATTGTCATAGCTGGACCTTTTAAGGCTACTGGTGGTAATACAACATTTACCCTAGAGCCATCTTCTAATCTAGCATCTACAATAGGACTGGATTCATTAACAACTCGGTTAACCTTAGAAACAATTGCTTGAATCGTATCTTCAAGCTTTTGTTGATTCTCAAATTTCACATTTGCATTCGATACTTGACCATCTCGTTCGATATAAATTTCATCATAATTATTTATCATAATCTCCGTTATAGATGGATCATCCAATATTGGCTGTAATACGCCAAGTCCTCTAAATGCATGATACATTCGATCAACGATTCGTTTAATCATAACTGAGGAAATCTTTGACTCTCTTGCATACTCAATCACTGTCTCTTCAACGAGTTCCAGTAGCTCGTCATTTGTAGTTGAATGCATGAAGTCTAGTGTTTCCCTTAATTTATCGATTAACAGCTTCGTAATTTCATCCTCCGTTTTTGGTACCTTGCTCGTGGGCTGTTGATGAGCTGATTCCTTATCCTTAGTTTCACTTATTGCCACTGCGGAGACACCTCCGATGATTGAATCGTATTTTCTTTTAGTAATTTGAAAAGCTGTTCACCGACAACGATATCTTCCTGTAACTTTGTTTCTTCACTTTTGTTAAGCCAATGGACATGAAATGGGATATGCGCTTCGATACTAAAATTAAATGCATCAAAACCGTCAAACAATTCCTCACCCACATTGTTTAAAATAAAGTGGATATTGGACCGATCATTCCCAATTCCAACTAAATCATGTTCCATGACATTATTAGCACTTGAAAAGCTAGTCTCGTTCGAAGACAAAACCCAGAATACTTCATCACTATTCTTAAGAGCAGTACGATTTCGTACATGAATGGAGCTATCAAGATCAACAATAATATAATCATAATTTTGTGTATCTCTAATTGCCTGTATAAGCGTTTCAATATCTTCTTCTGTTGCTAATTGCATTTCTTCTGGAAGTACTGGAAATGAGAAGTAGTCTATGTTTGTTAAAGCATCTCTTGACTTTAACGATTCGATATTAGCAATAAGCTGATCTTTATCTTTTTTTAAATAATAAAACACCTCGGCGGAGGATGGTTTATCCTGTTTGAAGTATAAATATGTACTATGTAATTCTTCTAGGCTAAGATAGAAGACGCGCTTCTCTTTAAAACTTAAATGCTTTGCTAAACAAAGGGATAAGATCGTCTTACCAACTCCACCATTTCCACTATAGAAGCTAATAACGCTATCCGTTTCTTTCCCATTCATTACCGAACCAAGCTTTCCGTTCATTTCATAATACATGGCTAACACCTGTGACATAAGCTCATGAAAAGGCTGATACTTATATATAGATGCAATGGAATCATGTGTTTTACTTATCTGTTCTTCAGAAAGTGTGATTATTTTATCAAAAGTAACCGAGCTTTCATGATCAATAATCATATCTGTTAGTAATATGTGCTGCTTCTTGTTACGTGTACTCTCTTTAAACGTATCTATTTCCGTGAAAATTTTGGAGGAAAATTTCTCTTTAAGATTTGAACTAATAAGAAAGTTCGAGAAATAATTAGCATAATCACTATCCTTTGTTAATAAAACCAGACTAATCTTATTCATTGGAATCACCTTTACTTAATGATTTAATACCATTTTATTTATCCTCCCTAAATATTACTAAAAACCGATTATAAAAATAAGATGTAAACCATAAAATGGTTATTTTTACCTATTGTTATTCAGGAATTACTTTAAATTCGAAGTATTTTTTGTCGAAAGCTTTAATTCAAGATATTTTTCCGTACGTTACATAGATAAATTCTTAATAAAATACGCCTAATTAAAAAATTATGGCTATTTTTCAAACATAATCTGAAAAAACTATCGTAATTTAAATATTCTTTATTATCCATATATTATAACTATGGAATTTTTTTCCATATATAAGTTTCTTTTTAACTAGGTAATATTACTTAATAACTAATGATGACGAAGCAGAATTTCCGGATTGTAATCAAATTGTAATATTAAAACAGCCACTTTTCTTCATTTATAGACGGAACTATTCATCCATTTTTCTATCGTTTATAGTTCATATTTCATTCCTCTATCAAAAAGTCCTATCAATTTCGTGGTAAAAACAGGGAAAAAGTGGCATTATCAATTTTATTCATTATGGTACGATTAGTATACTGTGGTAATCGTCCACGCAATAAGTTTAGAAAGGTAGGGAAAGCATTCATGAAATGTAAAAATTGTGGCTATAAAACGAATCAGAATAAAAATTTTTGTCCAGAATGTGGCAATCCATTGTCAGAACCAACGAAGAAAGTTGGGAAGAATAAAACTAATAGCAAAAAATTACTTGCCATCATATGCTCCACCATCATCCTGATTGCTGCTATTATTTCATTTTTCTTAGTTGGAAACAGTAAATTCACACCAGAGAAAGAGATTCAAGCTTTTGAAACAGCAGTCAACGAGAAAGATGTCGACGCTTTAAAAGGCATTCTTCATCCCGTAAATGACTCATTCAATGTAACAGAGGAGAATGCTTCACAGTTTTTGGAATATCTAGCAAACCACCCTAAAAAACACGAAACGCTGATTAATCGTTTAAACGAGCAAGTTGAAACGGTATCATCAGGCACCATGGCCAAAGCTTCTTTAAATAATACATATGCTACTGTTAATATAGTAAAAGATGGTAAAAAGTGGATGTTCTTCGATGATTATAAAATCGTGGTTTCTCCGATGCATCTCGACCTATATATGGATACGGAAGGTATTGACCTGTATGTTGACGATGAGAAAGTAGGGACATCTTCTGGAGAAGGCTATCATAAAGAATTTGGACCATACATGCCTGGTATGCATAAGGTAACTGCTACCTTCGAGAATTCTTATATATCATCAAGTATTGATGAGGAAGTGGAATTGTTTAACTCCAATGATTCGACACTCATTCATACATTAGAGCTTGATGCAACTGAAGTGGAAGTTTCCTCCATCTATGATGATTCTACCCTCTATATTAATGGAGAAAAAACAGATATTACCGTCGGTTCAGACAAGACGTCAATTGGTATGTTCCCAACAAATGAATCAGTTTCCTTATACGCTGAAAAAGAATTTCCATGGGGAACTGCAAAAAGTGAAGAGCATTATATCAATGGAGATTATGTTCAGTTCGACACTATCTATCCATTATCAGAACAGAATGAAGAAGCATTATTCAAACAGTTAAATGATATATTGATTCAATATCGACAAGCGTTATCTAAAAAAGATGCATCCCTATTAAAAACTGGAGCTACGAAGAAGCTTAAAGAGCAATTAGCCGATAGAATAAAAGAAATAAAGGCCAAGGAACCAAAGTATACAGGCGAATTATTAAAAGCAGTATACAATAAAAAGTCACTGCTACACACCGAATATGATAAACAACTAAACCAATATATATTTCAAATAAACGCTGTGCTCACCTATCACGAACCTAATGGTGATTTAGGCTGGTTATCCAGAGATGAAGATAAGAAAAACTATACTAGAACGAGAAAGCTAACTGTCATTTATGATGAAAAAGAAAAAAAATGGCTACTTGATAAGGATGAATTATTTTACCACTCCATCATGGATGATGAAGCAATTGAGTTCCAATTCAATTAATTCATTCGCTTGACCTAATGAGAAAATCTTAGTGTATGCTAAGGACACAACAAAACTCCTAAGGAGTCAATGGCCTTCTGTAGCAATTAGAAAAAAATGTCTTTCACCTAGCTTTCCTAGTTAGGTGAAGGATATTGTTCTGTTCTTACAAGCCAAGGTTGTGATGTGCACTGTACTCTATTTTTACTTTTTTCATTAATTCCATTGCCTACTTCCTCAACATTCTAAAGCGACCTCGCTTACTTTTCTCACGATAGCTTAAATATCTAGAATAGGTTTTATCTAGCAGCAACATATTAATGTTGCTATTTACTTACTTTTTTAAACCTTGTATAATCGAATTAATTTCAACGCAAGAAGGGACTGAATGATGCGCAGCTATCAATATTTATAGCCCATAGTATAAATAAATTGGAGGGGTAAGTATTGATTACCAACTTAATCACGGATAGACTATGTTTACGAAAAATGGAAACAAATGATGCAGCTAGTTTATTCAACATTTGGTCCGATCCTGAAGTGACTAAATTCATGAATATAACTAGTTTTACTGATGAAAGCCAAGCACAAGATATGATTCATTTTCTAAATAAGCTGTATGAGGATAATAAAGCTATTCGCTATACAATTATTGAATTAGCAACAAATCAAATTATTGGCTCATGTGGTTTTAATTCGTTAGATCAGGAAAATGAAAAGGCGGAGATTGGCTACGAATTAGCAAAGGAATCTTGGGGGAAGGGCTACGCCACAGAGGCAATCTCTAAATTGCTTACGGTTGGATTTGATTCGTTTAATCTTAATCGTATCGAAGCTAAGATTGAACCTGATAATCATAATTCTATTAAACTAGTTGAAAAGCTTCGCTTTACGTTAGAGGGCACCCTTAGACAATATGAAAAGTATGATGAAAGGTACATCGACCTTCATTTATACTCTAAACTAAAATCAGATTCCATGTAAAACCAATAGGGCTGTCCTAGAAGGTCATCTAGCTACTGAAACTGAACTATACACTCCTTGCTTGCTGGAGAAAAGGTAGATCCTGCTTTGAGCGTTTTTCTTAGGAGGAAGCTTCACCTCTACCCGCGGAATCGTAATACAGCATAAAGTAAAACTTCAGGCAGTGGGGGTTTTGTTTATCCCCCACCGCTTGTTAGTACCACAAGAGTATGACCTAAAGGCTTTGAACCAATCGGACATTACTGGCAGGCGATCCCCCACTTATCCATATTGGTTTCACTTTATTGCTTGAAGTGAGGGCTTACTGCCAGTTATATGCGGGATAAAGATATTTCTTAGACAAGCACTGTCATCTCTCCTGCAAACCTGCTACATAAAAGCTTACCTTCTATTATATTAAAAGAATTCTAAATGAGGGAATCGAATGAAAATAAGAAACAACTTGCCAAAAAGCAACCCACATTTACACATAGATTTAATAAAAAAGGGATGGGTTCCAATGAGAGAACCTAAACATTTATGCCATGCTATTTTGTTATCTATTCCGTTGATGATGGTAGCTGCAATTCTCTCTATTGGGGTCATACATATCTTTTCCACTATATCCTTTCATGAGTTTGGACTGACAGCAGACAAAATCTCACTAACTATTAACGTTCCTATTATTTTTATGCTAATCCTACTTTTAATACTTCACGAAATCTTTCATTTGATATTCATACCACATTTTATTACATCAGATAAAACATATCTAGGTTTAACGTTATTCGGGGGGTTTGTAATAACAGAGGAAGAGATCGTAAAATCAAGATATATCCTAATCACCATTGCTCCGTTCATCACTATTTCCATAATTGCGCCACTGCTATTAGGTATGCTAGGACTCCTAACACCAGCATTAAAATTTCTGATAATCCTAAATGCAATGGCATCGTCCGTCGACATTCTTAATCTTTTACTCATACTTAAACAAGTACCGAAAAATGCAATTTTAACAAGTAATGGACCATACACATATTGGAGAGATATAGAGGTGAACGAAGAAATAAAGTAAAACTTCAATCCGTGGGGGTTTTGTTTATAACCCACTGATTGTTCGTGCCACAAGGGTATGACCTAAAGGCCTTTGAACCAATCGGACATTTACTGGCAGTTGATCCCCTCTTATCCATATTGGTTTCACTTTTTTGCTGGAAGTGGGGTCTTACTGCCAGATATATATGAGACAAAGCAGAAGCCTCCATGCTAAGGTGAATTTCAACCATCCATTCTTTTTTGCAAAAAATGATTAATATATCCCAAACACAATCTCAGCTTTTTACGTAGACTAATGTACAAGATTATTTATTCCACATTTTATTATTTCCTTCCCTTTCATCCTCCTTTTTATGGAGGGTTTTTTATTTATGAGCGTTACCAGCTGGTGATCTTAGGAAGATGTTGACCTCAATATCAGTGTTACCATCACGATGAAAAAAGTATTCCAAAATGAAAAAAGACACCCCCTCCAACCAAGGAAAGGGCACTATATTCAATGCACATCAATCATATAAATCCGCAACCAACTTTCATTTGTTTTATCTATCCAAGTACCTTCTATCTAACATCAAAGCTTATGGTACCACTAGATGTTACCACACCAGTAACTACATCTCCATAATAGGTTCCGGGTAACATATCAGTAAAAGTTCTAGTTAGTAGTGGCTGCCTTAATGGACCAAAACCAGTACAGTTTCCCGATGAAGCATTACATAAACGCACCAATGGTTCTCCATAAAAATTCAAATTCCTTACAGTTACCGTAACGTCTGCACCACCAGAGGGTACTACTACTTTTCCGTCCCACTTACCATCTTTTGTTTTAAACTTGTATGGTCCGAATGTTTTCAAGAGAGTTACATCGTCCTTAGTAATAGCTTCAGAGGCATGTGACGTGTTTCCAAAAGCCACAACGGATATAACAGTTACTAACAGCAGGGAAAATAAAATTTTATACATCTTGTTACCTCCTTTTTCAATATACATACTACTTTTATACATATCCTTATTTCCCTGCAATTTTTTGTTAATTTTACAGCAATTTAACTTTTTTAAAAAAGCATCCTATTACAAGAAAAAACAGCTACATAGCGTTGATTTCTTCCATCCCCCTCCTACTCTTAGAGCATATTGTAAACTGATCGATATTTAGTAATACAGATTATATTAAGTGTATATTTCAGAATAAAAATCTACTCTACAAATAGGTTATTCGTTGAAGAACGTTAAATCACACTTACTTACTATACGAAGCAAACATAATTAGAATGAGTTAATACCAAACCAATAGAATATTTGCGATATAACAAGATTAGGTATCTAGGTATCCGTACAGCTTCAAACACTACACCATTTTAATTTTCTACCATCAAATGATAAAGTATAAATCTATTTTATTTAGAGGGTGTACATTTATTTAATTTTGTTATATATTGCAATAATAAATGACATTATATAAGGGTGAGTGAGTAATGAAGCGAACCGTGAAGATTGCCTCTTAAATTTATTCAAAAAAATTTAGGAGGCATATAAACTATGACATTTAATTTAATTGATATAAATACTTGGGAAAGAAAACCTTATTTTGAACATTTTTTAAATCATACTAGATGTACGTTCAGCATGACTGCAAATATAGATATTACAAGGTTATTAGCAAAAACTCGTGAAATGAATATTAAGTTTTATCCTGTTTTTATCTATATGGTTACTAAGGTCGTTAATTGTCAAGTTGAATTTAGAACGTGTTTGGATGAAGAAGGAAGACTGGGATTTTGGGATCAGATGATACCAAGCTATACTATTTTTCATAACGAGAATAAGACGTTTTCTACTATATGGACAGCATACGAAGTAAACTTCTATTCCTTTTATAAAAACTATCAACAGGATATGAAGCTTTATGGCAATGTAAAAGAGATAAGCGCAAAAAAACAAACGCCTAAAAACGCAATTCCTATTTCATGCATCCCCTGGACTAGTTTTACAGGTTTTAACTTAAATATCTTTAATGATGGTACATTCTTACTACCAATCATTACAGGAGGTAAGTATTTTAATCAGGGAGATAAATTATTTTTACCTATTTCAATACAAGTCCATCATGCTGTTTGCGATGGATATCACGCTAGTCAATTCTTTAACGAATTACAGCGATTAGCTGACGAGTGTAAAGAGTGGCTATAACCCACTATATTTTTCATAAATGACATAATGGGCTGGTAATTAGCAGCCCTTTTCTTATACAGACTTAGATTATTTCTAAAAAGAAGCAAAGTTTCAAAACATACGCACAGATTATAGAAATGATGAATTTGCGTATTGATTATCACAGCTTCCTATTTTAAAAAGGAAATCTTGTAAGAGCATAATAATACTTATAGAATTAACCTATGCATGACTAGCTATATGGAGAGAAAGAATATGATAAAGTAAAACTTCAATCCGTGGAGGTTTGGTTCATCCCCCAGGGTTGGTTAGTACCACAAGGGTATGACCTAAAGTCCCTAGAACTAATCGAACATTTACTGGCAGTCGATCCCACCCCTATCCCTATTGGTTACTTGAAGTGGGAGTATTACCGCCAGTTATATATGGGATAAAAAGGGTATTATTTAGAAAAACTGAGCAAAATTCGCTCAGTCCTTATCACTAAATGCTCAGATTTACGCTTCCTCTAGTAGCTATTATGGAATAATAGCTAC